>NZ_JASCPP010000110.1:0-19099 GCF_029959745.1 Pseudomonas sp. PS01298
GGGCTTGCCCGCGAATGCGGTGGGTCAGTCAAATCACCAGTGGCTGACACGCCGCCTTCGCGAGCAAGCCCGCTCCCACATTTTTGGACCGTGGCGACTGTGGTCCAGCGATTCTCCATGGATCTGGATGCCAATCGCTCAAGAGCCAATGACAATCATGAGCTGCGAGTTCTCCAGGCCGACAAAGTTCTTCCTCGCTTGCGCTAACCCCTGTGGGAGCGGGCTTGCCCGCGAATGCGGTGGGTCAGTTAAATCACCAGTGACTGACACGCCGCCTTCGCGAGCAAGCCCGCTCCCACAGGGGTTGTTCAGCGTTGAGGAGATTTGCTTTCCAGCCATTCCTCACGGGTCATTTCCCAGATATCGCGTGGGAAGAAGCCTTCGACGAATTCACCGTGATCGGTCCTGATCAAACGCATGCCCGTGCGCTCGGAAATCCGCCGTGACCCCAGGTTCGGCGCAGCCTTGGGCACGCGCATGACCGCTCGCTTGAGTACGCCGAACCAGTAGTCGGTCACCGCCGCGCTGGCTTCGGTCATCAACCCTTGCCCCTGCCACTGCGGGCCCAGCCAGAAACCGCGATTGTTGTCGTGCTCGTCCATCAGGCTGACGTTGCCGATCAGTTGCCCAGGCGCTTCTTTCAGGCGGATCGACCAGTGCCATTCCTCGCCACGGGCCATGGCGGGCAAGGCGATCTGTTCCAGGTAGGTGCGCGCGCCGTCGGCCGGGTAGGGCCAGGGCACCAGGGCGTTGAGGTAGCGCACCACGTCCCAATGCGCGAATTGCTGCTGGATCCCGTCGGCGTCGTCCAGGGTCAGCGGGCGCAAAATCAGGCGTTCGGTGAATAGCGTCGGCTGCATGGCGGTTACCAGGTCGCGGTGTTCGGCAGGTCCAGGGTGCCCCGGTCCACGAAGCGCATCGTGCCGAACAGGCCGCCTGCGAGTTTGCCGCGCAGCACGTAGGGCAGGTTATTGAGGCTTTGGGTCTGGCTCAGGCCGAGGGTCTGGCGTAACACTGAAAACGCCGAAACGCTGACCGGCACCGTCAGAACAGTCTCGGAAAACCGCGGGATGCTTCCGCCCTGATCACTCACCCCCGACGCCAGCGGCCGGCCATTGACCTCCAGGTCCAGGGCCACGCCGGTGTAGTCGATCGCCGTTTCATTGGGGTTCTGCACCCGCAGCTTCACGGCGAAGCGCACTTCCAGGTCCTGGCTTTGCAGCGGCTCGATGCCGACCACGTTGATGTTCACCGGGTCGCGGTTGGGGAACAGCGCGCAGGCGCTCAAGGTCAGCAGCAACAGCGATACAACCATGAGCTTGCGCATTTGAAAGGGGCTCCTATTGGGTGACGTCCGGATCCTGCATGACCTTGAGGGTAGAGGACTCCGGATCAAATTCATCTTCTTCCAGCTCTATGAACTCTTCCGGCAGGAAAATGTTCAGCAGGATTGCACAGAACGCACCCACGGTGATCGGCGACTCGAAGATGTTGTGCAGCGCTTTTGGCAGCTCGCGCAGCACTTCCGGCACGGCGGCGACGCCCAGGCCCATGCCCAGCGAGATCGCCACGATCAGCACGTTGCGCCGATGCAGCCCGGCTTCGGCGAGGATCTTGATGCCGGCCACGGCCACGGTGCCGAACATGATCAGCGTGGCGCCGCCCAGCACCGGCTTGGGCATCAGTTGCAGCACTGCGCCGATCATCGGGAACAGCCCCAGCAGCACCAGCAGGCCGGCGATGAAGTACGCCACGTAGCGACTGGCGACGCCGGTCAGCTGGATCACGCCGTTGTTCTGCGCGAAGGTCACCATCGGCAGGCTGTTGAAGGTGGCGGCCATGGCCGAGTTGAGGCCGTCGGCCAGCAAGCCCGACTTGATGCGCTTGATGTACAGCGGGCCCTTGACCGGTTGCTGGGAAATCATCGAGTTGGCCGTCAGGTCACCGGCGGCTTCCAGCGGCGAAATCAGGAAGATCACCGCCACCGGGATAAACGCCACCCAGTCAAACGAAAAGCCGTACTTGAACGGCACCGGCACGCTGATCAGCGGCACCTGGGGCAGGGCAGCCATGTCGACGCGGCCCAGCCACCAGGCGACGACAAAGCCGAGGGTCAGGCCGATCACGATCGAGCCCAGGCGCAGGAACGGGTTATTGAAGCGGTTGAGCACCACGATGGTCAGCAGTACCAGGGCCGCGAGCCCCATATTGCTGGCGGCGCCGAGGTCGCTGGCGCCAAATCCGCCGGCCATGTCGGTGACTGCTACCTTGATCAGCGACAGGCCCATCAGGGTAATGATGGTGCCGGTCACCACCGGGGTGATCAGCTTGCGCAGCTTGCCGATGAACTGGCTGAGCACCACTTCGATAAACGCCGCGAAAAAGCAGATGCCGAAGATCGTCGAGAGGATCTCATCGGTGCCGCCGCCGCGCGCCTTGACCATGAAGCCGGCGCTGAGAATCACACTGATAAACGAGAAACTGGTGCCTTGCAGGCACAGCAGTCCGGAGCCGATCGGGCCGAATGTGCGCGCTTGCACAAAGGTGCCGAGCCCGGACACGAACAACGCCATGCTCACCAGATACGGCACTTCGCTTTCCAGGCCGAGCACGCCGCCGACGATCAGGGTCGGGGTGATGATGCCGACAAAACTGGCCAGCACATGTTGCAACGCCGCAAAAATCGCCGCGGTGAAGTGCGGGCGGTCTTCCAGGCCGTAGATCAGGTCGGATTTATAACGGGGGCGGGGGGCTTGAGTGTCAGACAAAGTACGGGCCAGGCTGGGAAATGGAGGCGCAGGATGCCAGAAAGTGCCGGTCGTCAGAAGTGTGTAAATATATTTCGAAACACCCGCATTAATTTCTCAAGTCGGCCGATAGCCTGGACAGGCCCCACACACTTATTACAACAGTGGTGCCAGAGGTCCGAACAGCGCGTTGACGCTGACGGATCGTGTCGCGGCAGGGACGCTCGCCAACACTACTTCTTGAGAGCACCCCTATGTCCCTCCGTAATCTGAACATTGCTCCCCGCGCTTTCCTCGGTTTTGCGTTCATTGCGTTGCTTGTCATCGTCCTGGGTGTGTTTGCGGTCAACCGCATGACCACGATTCGCCAGTCGTCGCTGGACATGGGGACCAATCAGTTACCCAGCGTGAAGTTTCTCGGCACCATGACCGAAAATGTCCTGCGCCTGCGCATCCTGTCCTTTCGCATCCTGATCAATCGCGAGCCGGCGGCCCTGGACGAGGCCAAGACCCGCGTGGCGGTGCTGATGGACAAGGTCAAGCAGGCCCAGGCGGCTTACGCCGTGATGCCGGCCGGCCCTGAAGAAGCGGCCTTGTACAAGTCCTTCGCGGCGACGCTCGACAGTTATTTCGCCGCACAGGCTGAAATGATGTCGCTGTCCCAGCAAAACAAAGTCGATGAGATGCGCACGCTGATCAACACGCGGATCAAGGACGGTACCGACCTGATGGGCGAGCAGTTGAACAAGCTGATTGCGATCAACGGTGCCGATGCCGATCAGGCTGGCCGCGAAGCCGAGGACAGTTACCAGCAGGCCGTCAGCGGCATCATCATTGTGTCGGTGGTCGCTGCGCTGATGACCGTGCTGTTGGCCTGGCTGCTGACCCGCAGCATCGTCACCCCGTTGCGCAAGGCCGTGGAAGTGGCGGAAACCATCGCCGGCGGCAATTTGAGCAAAGTGATCGCGGATGACGGCAAGGATGAACCCGCCCGCTTGATCAGCGCGTTGGCGAGCATGCAAGCCAACCTGCGCCAGACTATCCAGCACATCGCCGGCTCGGCCACGCAACTGGCCTCGGCAGCGGAAGAGCTGAGCGCAGTCACCGAGGAAGCTTCGCGTGGCCTGCAGCAACAGAACAATGAGATCGACCAGGCCGCCACGGCCGTCAACGAAATGACCGCCGCCGTGGAAGAAGTCGCACGCAACGCGGTGTCTACCTCCGAAGCCTCCGGCCAATCCAACCAGGCCGCGCGGGAAGGGCGCGACCGTGTGGTGGAAACCGTCGGCGCGATCCAGACCATGACCCAGGATGTGCAAAACACGGCAGTGCTGATCGAAGGCCTGGCGTCCCAGGGCCGGGATATCGGCAAGGTGCTGGACGTGATCCGCGCGATTGCCGAGCAGACCAACCTGCTGGCGCTCAACGCCGCGATTGAAGCGGCACGTGCCGGTGAGGCGGGGCGCGGCTTTGCGGTGGTGGCGGACGAAGTGCGGGCCCTGGCCCATCGCACGGCGCAGTCGACCCAGGAAATCGAGAAGATGGTCGCCGGCATCCAGAACGGTACCGGTGAAGCCGTACAGTCGATGCAGCAGAGCAACCAACGCACCCAGAACACCCTGGAAATGGCGCGCGCCGCCGGCGTGGCCCTGGAGCAGATCACCCAGTCCATCAGCCTGATCAACGAGCGCAACCTGGTGATCGCCAGCGCATCGGAAGAACAGGCCCAGGTCTCGCGTGAAGTGGACCGTAACCTGGTGAACATCCGCGACCTGGCCACGCAGTCGGCGGCGGGTGCCAACCAGACCAGCGCGGCCAGCCATGAGCTGTCGCGCCTGGCGGTTGATTTGAACGGGATGGTTGCCAGGTTTGTAATCTGATTGGACGTACGGTCAACCCTGGTAGGCGCCGGCAAGCCGGCTCCTGCAGGGGGTGGGCGCGAGCCGATTATTCAGGCCATTTGTGCCGGGGTCATTGCTTCCAGGCCGTGGGGTTGACCAGGTTCTTCGGCCGTTCACCGGCCAACGCCGCGAGCAGATTGTCCACCGCGCACTGGGCCATCGCTTCGCGGGTTTCGTGGGTGGCCGAGCCGATATGCGGCGTGGCCACTACATTGTTCAGGCGTAGCAACGGCGAGTTGTGATCCAGCGGCTCGCGCTCGAACACGTCCAGTCCCGCCGCGCGAATCGTGCGTTTCTCCAACGCCTCGACCAGCGCCGCTTCGTCCACCACCTTGCCCCGCGAAATATTGATGAAGATCGTCTCCGGGCCCATCCGCGCGAACTGCTCGGCGCCGATGAGTTTCTCGGTTTCGGCCGTGAGCGGCAGGGTCAGGCAGACAAAGTCGGCCTGTTGCAGCAACGCATCCAGGCTGCGGTACTGCGCGCCAAAGCGCTTTTCCACGGCGGGCTTGGGCGCGTGGCTGTGGTAGATCACCGGCATGCCGAAGCCGAAATGCCCGCGCTGGGCCAGGGCCTCGCCAATGCGGCCCATGCCGATGATGCCGAGGGTCTTGCCGTGTACGTCAGTGCCGAAATGCGCCGGGCCGATATTCTTGTTCCACTGGCCGGCTCGCACCATGTCGGCCAGTTCGACCACGCGCCGGGCGGTGGCCAGGATCAGCGCGAAGCCAGTGTCGGCGGTGGTTTCAGTGAGCACGTCCGGGGTGTTGCTAAGCAGGATGCCGCGTTGGGTCAGGTAGTCGATGTCGTAGTTGTCGACGCCCACCGACACACTGGCCACCGCTTCCAATTGCGGCGCCAGGTCGAGCAATTGCGCATCCAGGCGCAGGCTGGCGCCGAGCAATCCATGGGCGCCGGGCAGGGCGTCGCGCAGCTTGGCCAGGCCGGTCTGGTCCAGCGCTTCGATCAGGGTGACGTCGGCCTGCTCATGCAAGCGCGCCATCAAGGGGGCGGAGAGTTTCTTGTACAGCACGACAGATTTTTTCATGAGGTTTTGGCCTTCAATTCAAGGGTGGGCAACGGCGCACGTTCACGGTCGCTGGCGCCGGGCTTGAGGAAAATCGTCAGCACCACTGACAGCAGCAACGCGCCGCTCATCAGCAGGTACGAGGCGCCGGGCGAGCCGGTGCTGCTATTGAGGTAACCCACCAGGTACGAGCCACCGAACGAGCCCAGGGCGCCCATGCTGTTGATCAGCGCCATGGCGCCCCCGGCGACGTTGGCCGGGAGGATTTCCGGCACAATCGCGAAAAACGGGCCGTAGGGCGCGTACATGCAGGCGCCGGCAATCACCAGCAGGGTGTAGGACCACCAGAAGTGTTCGGCGCCGAGCACGTAGGACGCATAGAACGCGATGGAGGCAATCAGCAGCGGCGGCCAGACGAAGCGTTTGCGCTTTTGCAGTTTGTCCGAGCCCCAGGACACCGCCAGCATGGCAATCACCGCCGCCAGGTAAGGCAGGGCCGACAGCCAGCCGGCCTCGACCATGTCCATCTGCAAGCCTTTCTTGAGGATCGACGGCAGCCACAACACGAAGCCGTACACGCCGATGCTCCAGCAGAAGAACTGCAGCGCGAGGATGATGACTTTCGGCGAGCGGAACGCTTCGGCGTAGTTCTTCACCGCCTTGATCCCGACCTGCTCGGCGGCCAACGCGCTTTCCAGGTCTTTTTTATGCTGCTCGCTCAGCCACTTGGCGTCGGCGGGTTTTTCATCCGCCAGCTTCCACCAGATAAACGCCCAGAGCACCGCCGGCAGGCCTTCGATGATGAACATCCAGCGCCAGCTGAAATGCTGTACCAGATACCCCGAGACCACCGACATCCACAGCATGGTCACCGGGTTGCCGAGGATCAGGAAGGTGTTGGCGCGCGAGCGTTCGGCACGTGTAAACCAGTGGCACAGGTACACCAGCATCGCCGGCATCACGGCGGCCTCGACCACGCCAAGCATGAAGCGAATGACGATCAGCATGTAGGCGTTGGACACCACGCCTGTCAGCGTGGCCAGCCCGCCCCAGAGGATCAGGCTGACGAAGATCAGTTTTTTAACGCTGCGCTTTTGCGCGTAGATCGCCCCCGGCACCTGGAAGAAAAAGTAGCCAAGGAAAAACAATGCACCCAGCAGCGATGACATGCCGGGGGTGATCATCAGGTCTTCGGCCATCCCGGAGGCGGCGGCGAAGCCGTAGTTGGCGCGGTCCAGGTACGCCAGGCTGTAGGTGATAAAAACGATGGGCATGATGTACCACCAACGACGGGTGGCGAGTTTCACGGTTTCCATGGGGTTGCTCCTGAGCTTGTTGTAGTTGTGGCAACAGGTGATGGGTCAGGCAACGGATCGGTTGGGCAATTCTTCGCGCTTGGGTAAACCTTCCATGTCGCCGCGACTCTGCACGGCGCGGCTGCCGATCCAGTTGCCGCGCTGGACTGCCTCGGGAAAGCTGAGGTTTTCCAGCAGGGCACTGATCATGCCCACGGCAAAGCCATCGCCGGCACCCACGGTGTCGACGACCTTTTCGACCGGCACGGCGGCAACAAAGCCTTTGTCCATCTGCGTACGGAAGTAGGCGCCGTCCGGGCCGAGCTTGATCGCCACGGCTTCGGCGCCCTGGTCGAGGTAAAACGCGGCGATATCGGCCGGGTCGTCATAACCGGTGAGCAAGCGGCCTTCGCCCAGGCCCGGCAGGACCCAGTCGGCCAAGGCCGCCAGTGCGTTGATGGCGCTGATCATCTGCGCCTGGCTGGCCCACAGCGAAGGGCGCAGGTTCGGGTCGAACGACACGCTGCGTCCGGCCTTGCGCATTTGGGTCATCAGTTCAACGGACAGCTCGTGGGTAGCGTCAGAAAGCGCCGGCGGAATCCCGGTGGCGTGCAAGTGACGCGCCTGCAGCAGCGCCGGGCTGATGGCGGCGATGGACAAGCGGCTGGCCGCCGAGCCTTTGCGGAAATACTCCACCTGCGGGTCAGCGCCGGCTTCTTCGCGGGACTTGAGTTGAAAGCCGGTCGGGTGCAGCGGGTCGACCGCCACATGCCGGCAATCCAGGCCTTCATTTTTGAGCGTGTCGACCACAAACCGCCCGAGGGAATCATTGCCCACCCGGCTCAGCCAGGCCACGTTGAAACCCAGGCGCGACAGGCCGATGGCGACATTGCTGTCGGCCCCGGCGATACGTTTGTGAAACTGCGCCACCTGGGCCAGGTCGCCGGTCTGCTCGGCGACAAACATCGCCATGGTTTCACCAAACGAGAGGATATCGATCTCAGACATGCGCATTCTCCGCAGGCGGTTGGCCAAGGTGGGCGAGGGTGGCGACCTGCTGTGCGGTGACCGCGACCAGGTCATCGCCCTGCAGCGGGAATTCCACGGCCCGGGTAATACCTTGAGTCATGTGTTTGAGCAGTTGTTCCCACAGATGCAGGTCGGTGGCGCCAGGCGGCAGCGCCACCAGCTTGCCGTCTGCGCGGCGCGCCACGGCCTTGCAGTGCAGGTAGTCGACGTGCCGGCCCAACAGGCGCGCGGCGGTCAGTGCGGATTGGTCCTGCCACTGCCAGTTGCCGATGTCGAAGGTCATCTTCACCGGCAGGCCTTGGCGTTCGACCTCGGTGAAAAACCGCTGCATCGGCTCGATGCGCCCGCCGTACAGGGTCTGGTCGTTTTCCACCAACAGCTTGACCGAGTGACGGTTGAGCAGGGCGTGCAGGCTTTCCAGGTCGTTGGTATCGGTGAAATAACCCAGCGAGACTTTCAGCCAGCGCGCCCCGAAGGCCTGGGCGCGGTCCAGGGTCGCGCTCAATTCGGCATTCGGCTGCGCACGGCCGGCGACCCACAGTTCCAGCGGCGATGAAAACACGCACTCCAGGCCCTGCGCAGCAGCGGCTTCGGCCAGTTGCGCGGGTTGTTCGTGGGTCAGCAGTTCTTCACGCCATTCGATGCGCTGGGCACCGGCGGAGGCCAGCAATTGGACAAAACTCAACTGGCCCTGCTGGCGGACCAGGTCGGCGCCGTAGCTGGAAAGGCTGATGGAGACGGGGTATTTATGCATTGTTGTCTACCTCTGAAACCGGTTTCATTTTTATACGCAAATCAACGCTGCAGGAGGCGGCAAGCCGGCTCCTACGTGGGGGTTGTGGAGCCTCGGACAATCAGTTGGGGCAAGAAATCCAGGGTGCGAGTCGGCTCGGTATCACCGCGCAGGCGCTTGAGCAGACAGTCGAAGGCGCTGGCGCCAATCGCCTCGGTCGGTTGGGCGAGGGCGGTGATGCCGGTGCCTACCAGCGGGTACCAGTCCAGGTCATCGAGGGCGATCAAGCCGACGTCGGCAAACAGCTCGCTGCCCAATGCCTTGAGGGCGCGGGTGCAGGCCAGTGCGGCGATGCCGTTGGCGCAGAACAAAGCCTTGCGGCCGGGTTTGGCGAGAAAGCGCTGCAGGCGCTGTTGCAACTGGTCATCCAGTTCCACGATGGCGCCGGTCAATGCCGGACGCCGGGCGATTTCGGCCTTGAAGCTGTCCAGGCGTTCCAGGCGTGAACTGGTGCCATCGGTGGCTTCGCTCACCAGCAACACATCGCGGTAACCCTGCTGTTCCAGGTGCTCCACCGCCATGCGCACCGCCGCCGGGTTATCCAGGCCGACCAGGTCGCTGTGCAGCGGCTCGAGCTTGCGGTCCACCAGCACCAGGGGCATTTCGCGTTGCAGTTCCAGCAGTTGGTCGAGGTGATGGCCGAGGGTGTTCACGATCAGCCCTTCGATGTTGTAGGCGCGCAATGCTGCCAGGTGCTGGCGCTCCTGGGCGTCATCGCGGTCGGTGTTGCACACCACCAGGCTGTAGCCGTGCTGGCGGCAGGCGGTTTCGACACCATGCATCACGGCAATGGAATAGGGGTTGCGGATATCGGCCACCAGCATGCCGATCAGGCGCGTGCGGCCACGCTTCAAGCCACGCGCCATCTGGTTGGGGCGGTAGCCGAGTTCGTCGATGGCTTGTTCGATGCGCAGGGCGATGGCATCGGAGAGCAAGGCGCGGTCATCGCCGATAAAACGCGACACGCTGGCCTTGGACACACCCGCGCGCTCGGCCACGTCAAGCATGGTCACACGGCTGCGCTGGGCGGCGGAAAATGAATTCACGACGGTTGCACCTTTTTATTCGAGTCAAGGGCTACAGTGACCGTGGTGCTGGCCCTGAAACCGGTTTCAGGAAACACCATCGACGACCATTCCGTCAAGGGCGGGTGACGATAGTCCTGGTCTTCATCCCGAACCAATCCGACGAATGGCGAGTAGTACCTGTTACTTCTGACAGTATCGGAGGTGTGCGTTTGAGCGCTTAATTCTCTCCAGGATAATTGCGAGGGAAGAGAAAATGCCCAGCTCACACAAACCAGCCGCCCAACCGGGTGTACGGTCTACCAAGGAGGGAGAGGCTCGCGTATTGCCGACTTTCGACGAGGTGGTAGGGGTCGATCCTGCGGACCCGGAAGGGCTGATTCCTCTGCCGGTATCGCTGCAACCGCTGCAGTGCCGTATTCCCCAGTGGGTGCCAGGTCCCTCAGTGGGCAGAACCCATGTCCTCACGTTGTGGTGGCGGGTGCGCGGCGTGGAAGTCGAAGCTGACTCGCAGTCGTTTACCGGGCCGCTGGATCCGGCGCTTTTTCCGTACTCCTTATATGTCCCTGTCGACTTCATGCGGGAACTCGATGCGGTGGTAGAGGCGTTTTATACGGTGACGGATGAAGGCGGCTTCGCGACGCCATCGTTTCCCTGGACGCTGACGGTGGATAACAACCCGCCAAGGTTTCAGGATCCGGACGACAAGGCGCGGTTTGTCGACCCTGCCATAGAGGCGTCCGGCATCACCGAAGCCGTGTTGGCCGCCAACCCGTTCATCGAAGTCGAGATACTGGCCTACATTGGCCGCGCGGCTCGTGATCTGGTCGGTTATTACCTGAGCAATAACACACCGCCGTTTCCGCCCATCCAGACGGGCAGGCAGGAATTTCCATTGATCACCGATCCGCTGATTCTGCGGATTCCTGCCGAGCATTTTCGCGGCCTCAGTAACGGGATCGCCTATTTGCAATACCGCTTATACGATCGCGCCGGAAATTTTACGTTGGCGTTCAGTGCTCCGATGGATTTCCAGGTGAACCTGATTGCTGATCCGAGCAGCTTGCCTGCGCCTGATATTCGTCCTCCTGCCTATCTGGACTTCCTGATCAAGCGTGATGATGCGCGAGCGCGGGTCGCGGCGCGGATTCCCCGTGAATACGATGATTTTGCAGCGGGCGACCGTGTCGTGATGTTCTGTGACGGTCGCCCTGTGCTGCCGGCAATACCTATCACCGGCTTCCCATTTCCGGTCGAGATACCCTGGGATATCTTGCGCGGGTCCGGCCCTCTGGCGCGTACCGAGGTGCAAGTCAGGTACGAGATTCAACGTGCGGGGCGCCCACCCGTGCCTTCGCCGTCGAGTTTTTTCTGGGTCGACCTGACTATCGCCGGACAGGATCACGCCAATGCGCCCGCGCTGCTCAATACCACGCTGGAGCGGGTGGATGTGTACGGCAAAGGCTCTGGATTACACAATGAACTCGATTTTCGTGATGCGACGGCTGGCGCTGAGGTATGGGTACGCCTCTACCAGAACCCGGTGGCGGGAGAGCGGCTGGAGCTGTATTGGAACGGCGTGGGGCCGGTGGCCCACTATGAAGTGCAGCCGGGAGATATGTTCGACCAGCCGGTACCGTTCACGGATGTGCCCGGTAACGTGATTGTCAGCGGTGGTAATTTACCGGACTTGCCGGTGTATTACACCACCAGTAACGGGGTGAACGAACAGCATTCAGACTCGACGCCCGTCAATGTTCATGCGGCGCCGCTGATTCAGTTTGATGCCCCATTGATACAACATACCCTGCACGGTCCTGTCAACTATCTTACTTGCGAATCGCGCCCGGCTATTTGCCATGGCGTGTATTGGTTCATACGCGATGACAGTCGATTTCAAACGGGGGATGAAATTCAATTTTTTTGGCAAGGTTATACAAAGAATAACGGCGAAGAGCCGATTGCAGATACTGACTTCAGCGTAACGGTTAATTATGTCGCCAACGGGCAAGCGGTCAGGGTGTGGCCGTGGGACACGAAGATTGAACCGATGCGTAGATTTGCATCGGCGATCGCCAGGTTTTTCGTGCTTCGGCGGGGTGTTGTGATAGGCCAGTCCGCCCAGAAGCTGGTGCGTATTGATCGCGTGTATCCCGGTTCAGGAAAGATTTGTCAGCCAGGCGATGAGGGTTTTTGTGATTCACTGGACGATGAATGCCCGAACAGTCAGGGATGATTGCAGGGAAGTTAGAACCCACTGATTTGTTTGAGTGAGCCTGTCTCCATCATTCAGCCGTGGATACACTTCGGTTGCGGAATCGCTTGAACTTTTTTTGTCGGTGAGTAGCGGTAGGGATAATAAGAAAGTTGCACATGCTGTGTGGATCTATGGGCGTCGTCGCGCGCTCGACAGAGTAATCTTTTATACCAAAGAGAGTGACTCACATGAAAAAGATAGTTCCCAAGTCCAAACAAACAGGTGTGGAGTCCACCCCGGTTCCCATTGTACTGCCTGCCCCGACTATTACCGGGTTGGTTGATCCGATCGAATACCCGGGCCTGATTTTCAGAGAAGCGGCCGATAAAAACTTTCTTGAAGTGGATATTCCGCTGTGGTCTCCCGCGCCTACCAATCCGTTAAGGCCCGATAGCCTGGATGTCCATCTTGATGATATCGGTGATTTCCAAACCGGGCGCATCATCAGTGAACCGGTATTTTTCCCACCGCCCATTCCGGACTTCTATACGGTCAATATTGCGCGGCGATTCCTCACTGAAGGTGATCACACGCTCAGCTACAGAGTCATCCAGGGCTCCGGGAATGACTCAGGCTCGTTTGAGGCGCCGCTGGTCATCGACCGAACCGCTCCCTACGACAGCATTCCCGACGGGCCTCGCCGTTTGACGCTACCGCCTGGATGGGCGGGCAGCGTCACTCAGACGCTGCTGGACGCAAACCCCACCGGCGTACCCTTCGGGATTCCAGCGTATGTCGCGGAGGGGGCCCAGCCCGGTGACAGATGGCGCCTGTACAACGGCGACTCACTGGAGGTTCTTGCGGAGGGTCCGGTGTTCCCCGACAGCGTGGTGCGCTTCACCCAGGCCCTGGCCGATATGGGGGATGGCCCTCGTAGGTTGAGGTACCGCTTGGTCGATGTCGCCGGCAATATCAGCGACGCTTCGTTCGAACTGCCTGTCACGGTGGGGTTGCGACCTGCGCCAGTACTCAGCCCGCCGGGTGTAAGGGATGCGCTTTCCTTGACGGGCGTGGGTGACCGCCTGATTAACCGTATCGATACCGCCGCCTCTTCCGGCATGTTTGTGATTATTCCGAATTACGACGCTGATCGTGCGAACGATCAACTGCTGGTGCGCCTGACCACCACGCATGGTTCCCGGGACGTAGGCCCCTACCCACTGGGTGGGTCTGCACTGCCGTACAACTTCCATGTGGGCTTTCAGACGCTGGTCGACTTGTACGCTACGAGTACCGGCAGGATCAACTTGAGGGTGGAATATGCGGTGGATCGAGGGGGGGTGATGCATTGGGTCCCCACGCCTACCAATATCGACCTCGACCTGCAGGTGGGGGGGCCGATCAACCCTTGGGAGCCTGAGCTGATCAACCCCAACCTGCCACTGCCAATCCTGACGGGGCGTGGCTCAGGGTTGACCAACGAATTGGATGAACGCGACTCACAGATGAATGCCGATGTCGTCGTACGCCTGTGGAGTGGTGCTCCGCCGCCGTCTGCAATGCGCTTCTGGATCAATCTGTTCTACCAAAACGAACTGGTCGATAGAAAAGAGGTGGACCCCGCGACCGCCATGCCCGGTGATGAGATCGACATGGAAGTGCCATTTCCGTTCATCCAGAAGCATTCCAACAATGTGATTCCACTGCGCTGGGAAATCGAGATCAGTGGGACCACCAACCGGGTTTCATCACCGTCCCAGGACATCAACGTCAATGCCAACGTGATTGCGTTCCCTCCACCCCGGGTCCCTAAGGCCTTGGAAGAGATCCCAGGTAGTGCGCCTGCAGAAATCGTGTGCAGCACGTTGCAAGGACCGGATCGCGAGGTGCATGTATTTGTGCCACCTCATGAACTGTTGGCGGTCGGCATGATTATCACGCTGAATTGGACGGGCTGCAGTGACAATGATGGCGCAGTCCCTATTCCTGCGGCGAGCGGGCCGTTTCTGTTCGGGCCATTGAACTTCGAGCAGACCCAGTTGGGCTTCACTGTCCCCGTCAGGCCTTACGAGACCTACGTGAAACCCATCAGTGCGGCAGCGCTGGATATGGGGTCGGTCAATATCACCTACACCGTACCCATCATTGGTACCCCATCTCCTGTTCTTTCCGCCGAAGCCATCCTGTTGGTGAGAGGGATTCGCCCAGGTCCGGTCTACTGTGACGGTTCACCTTGGCCGAGTTGAGAGCGGGCCTATGTCGTACTAAAAAGAGGAGCCTGGCTCCTCTTTTTTTTTGACCATTCAGGCGTCGGGCAACTCAGCTATTAATCGCAGATAAGTCCTACATACCCATTCCCCCTTCCTCACTAACCTGCGCCCCGTCATGACCTGGGCCTATCTCGCTTGGTGCCGGTCAATTCGTTCCCTTTCGGGAAGGTTCTTTACGGGTATACATGCAATGACTATCGATGCACGGTTCAAAAAACATCCTTTGGCCCTGGCGCTCCAGGTGCCTGCTGTCGGCCTCCTGTTGCTGGGCGCCACCTTCACCCATGCCACCACCACATTGCACCCAGGCTTGGAACGCACTATCGAGGCCGGTGTACGGGTGGACGACTGGATCATCAGCGAGAATGCCCACTTGACGTCCAACGGTGCCCAGATGCTTCAGTCGCGAGTGACTGCCGGTGCACTGACCCTGAACGCAGGTAGCAAGGCGCAGGACATTTACGCGACCCAGGGTTCGCAAATCAACCTCGACGGCGCATCGGTAGAAGCCCGCGGTACCGCCGCCTTTGCCATCAACCTGCAAGGCAGCAACGCCCAGATCAGGGGCAGCCAGGTCATCAATCACAACGGTGTCGGCCTCTTGGCTGCACGTAACTTCCTCACTGATGAGGGTTCGACAGCCACTGTTTTCGACAGCACTATCCTGGGCTCGACTGAAGGTGCGCGGGCCACCTCATTCAGCCAACTCGACTTCTTTGGCTCGGATGTCATTGCAACCGATGAGGATGGCATCGGCGTATTGTTGCTGGGCGGGGCCGCCAGTGCGGTCGCCAGCGTCATTACCGGTGGCGAGAATGGTGTACGCCTGAGTTATGAAAGTGCGGACATGAACAGCAGCAGCCTGGTATTAAACCGCTCGCATGTCGAAGGTCGCAACGGTGCCGCGCTATTGGTGGAAGGCGACGAATACGGCACGACCGAGGCGGATATCCACGTGCTCAACGGCTCGACCTTGAGCGGCGGCAACGGCAATATCCTGGAAGTCACCGGCGGCGCCAGCGCCAACATGAACGTCGACCGCAGCTTCCTGGTGGGTGACATCGTGGTCGAAGAGGGCGGCAGCGCGAAAGTGCAGCTCAACAATGGCTCCTGGCTGACCGGCCAGTTGAAGAACGTCGCCGAGTTGAGCGTCAACGATGCCTCCAATTGGGTATTGGTAGGCGACAGCAATGTCGACGCCTTGAAGATGGGCGGCGGCGCCGTGCACTTTGGTGGGCCGGATGAGTTCTACCAGTTGGACGTCAAGAGCCTGGAAGGCAACGGCACGTTCATCATGCACACCGACTTTGCCACCCACCAGACCGACTTCCTCAACGTGGAAGGCAAGGCCGAGGGGAACCACCGCCTGTTGTTGGACGCCACCGGTTCGGAACTGGCCAGCGGCAAGCCGATCAAGGTGGTGCATACCGAAGGCGGCGACGCACACTTTTCCCTGGTGGGCGACACCGTGGACATCGGCGCCTATGCCTATGGTCTGCAAAAGGACGGCAACGACTGGGAACTCGACCCGACGCGTCGCGGTACCAGCACCAGCGCCCACTCGGTACTGGCGTTGTTCAACAGTGCGCCGACCGTGTTGTACGGCGAATCGTCCATCCTGCGCACCCGCATGGGTGAATTGCGCTTCAGCGATGGCAAGGACAATGGCCTGTGGATGCGCAGCTACGGCAACAAATATGAGGTGGCCGCCAATAAAAACGGTGCCGGTTATGCGCAAACCCAGAAGGGCTTCACGATTGGCGCCGACGCGCCGTTGTCCGGCGGTGATGGTCAGTGGCTGGCCGGTGTCATGGCCGGTCACAGCAGCTCGGACCTGAACCTCACCCGTGGCAGTAAAGGCGAGGTCAAGAGCTACTACCTGGGTGCCTACGCCACATGGCTGGACGATGAGATCGGTCTGTATTTCGACGGTGTTGCCAAGCTCAACCGCTTGCACAACGACGTGAACGTGATCATGAGCGACGGCAAGAAAGCCAAGGGCAACTACGCGCAAAACGCCGTGGGGGCCTCGGCGGAATTGGGTCGCCATATCAAACTGGATAACGACTTCTTCATCGAACCCTACGGCCAGTTGTCGGCAACCATCACCCAGGCGCAGAGCTATGAGCTGTCCAACGGCCTGCAAGCCAAAGGTGATCGCTCCAGCTCCGTGGTCGGCAAGGTGGGCGTGACCACCGGCAAAAACATCCAGCTGGACAGCGGCGGTGTGTTGCAGCCGTACCTGCGCACCGCGCTCGCCCATGAGTTCGACCAGAGCAACAAGGTGTTCGTCAACGATCAGAGCTTCAACAATGATCTGTCGGGCTCGCGGATCGAGCTGGCGGCAGGCCTGGCCATGTCGGTGTCCAAGAACGTCAAGCTGCATGCGGATATTGAAACCAGCAAAGGCAAGAAGATCGACCAGCCTTGGGGCGTCAACTTCGGTGTGCGCTACGATTTCTAAGGCACACACGCACTTGCAAAGGGGAAGCTAGGGCTTCCCCTTTTTTGTGCCTTCAGATCAGTACGCCGAGCCAGGTCGAACCCAGCAGGAGCAAGGCCATGCACTGGTTGAAACGGCGTATGGCCTGCGTCGAGCGCAAGACCCGGCTGGAGCCTGCGCCCAGCATCGCCCAGGCGCCGAGACAGGGCAGGGAAATCAGGAAAAACACCAGCGACAGGATCAGTACCTGGTGCTGGCGGTCTGCGCCAGTGCCGGCGAACACGCTGACCACCGCCAATGCCATCATCCAGGTCTTGGGGTTGATCAATTGCAGGCTGGCGGCGCCCGTCAAGCCCAGGCGGTTTTGCGCCGATTGCGGGTCGATCGCGGTTGTCGGTGCGCGGAAAATCTGCCAGGCCAGGTAACTCAGCCACGCCACCCCAGCCCACTGCATCGCGCTTTGTACCCTGGGCAGTTGCACCAGCGACTGGCCCACGCCGGCCCCCACCAGCAGCACAATCCCCGCCGCACCGGCGCACGCCCCGAGGATGATCGGCAAGGCGGCCTTGAAGCCATACCGCGCGCTGTTGCTTAGCACCAGGATATTGGTGGGGCCGGGGGTGATGGAGGCGACGAAGGCGAACAGCATGAACGGCAGCAACGTGGGCAACATGGCGGGTGACTCCGGTAAACCAATCGATGGAGTCGATCTTCGCCAGCGCGCAGGTTACCTGTCTGGAAGATTTGAGCAGCGCTTGCGGTACGCGGCGGGCGTCAGGCCGTAGGCGCGCACGAACCAGCGACCGAGGTGGCTCTGGTCGGCAAAGCCCAGGGCGATTGCCACATCGGCCGGTTGCTCGCCCTTGGCCAGCCAGTGCCGGGCGCGCGCCAGGCGCAGTTGCACCAGATAGGCATGCGGCGGCAGGCCGAAGGCGCTCTTGAACGCGCGGGTCAGGCGGAAGCGGTCGACGCCACAGGCCAGCGCCAGTTCATCCATGCCGACGTCGTGATGCAGGTGGGCGTGCAGGTATTCTCGCGCCTTGTGGGCCACCCGCGGCAGGCGTGGATCCTCGCGGTAACGGCTGCGCCAGTGCAGTTGGGCCGTGAGGCGCTCGAGCAACTGGTCCATGGCCTGTTGCCGCACGATGCGCAGTTCGCCACTGTGCAGGGTCTGGAACGCCCGGCTGGTGGCAATGGCCAGGCGCGGGTCGCTGGTCAAGGTGTGGGCGAAACCCAGCTGGCTGTCGAGCGGCGCCTCTTCGAACACCGCACTCACTTCCCGCGCCAGCCACTGCGGGTCGAGGTAGAGCATGTGGTAGGTAAAGCCGTCCGGCGTGGGCGCATCGCCGTCATGCAACTCGCCGGGCTCGACCAGGAACACTTGGCCGGGCACGCTGTTGTGACGGGTGTGACGGCAGTTGAATTGCTGCACGCCTTGTTCAGTCACGCCGACCAGGTAGCTGTCGTGCCAATGGGGGTCGTAGGCATGCCCCTCGAAATGCGCGCGCAGGGTCTCGATGCCGGTGTCGGCGTCCTGGGACAGGTCGATCCAATTGCGTGCGGCCATAAGACACCGGGACGGAATGTGTAAGGGTATTAGCGCCCAGCGGCTCCAGGGCGTCTAGAAGGTTTGTGCAGCTAGCCGAACAGTCCGGCGGCGATATTGATCGAGAAACCCAGGATCGCGGTGTTGAACAGGAACCCGATCAACGACTGGCCCAGCACCACCTTGCGCATGCCCCGGGTGGCAACGCCGACGTCGGAGGTTTGCACCGCCACGCCGATGGTGAAGGAAAAATACAGGAAGTCCCAATAGTTGGGGGTCAGCAAGCCTTCGGCAAAACGCAGCGCCGGTTCCTTGCCCTCCCAGGTGTAATAGAGGCGGGCGTAATGCACGCTGAAAATCACCCCGATCAGCAGCCACGAACCGATCACCGTCAGCCCGGTAAAGCCGTAGTGCAGCAAGCGCTCGGACGTGGCCAGGTCCTTGCTGCCGACCAGCTCGAACGTGATGGTGGCCAAACTCGCGATGGCCGCGATGCACACCATGAACAGCACCAGCCCGGCGTTTTCATCCTCGATCTCGGCGATGCGTTTTACATCCTGGGCCTTGGCGCGGATGGTCAGCCACAGCATCAGCACCAGGTAGGTCCAGACCCCGGCGTTCCAGCCGATGAGAATTTTGCTCACGAGAGTATCCGCCGGCGCCAGGATGCCCACGGCAAGGCCGAGCACGGCGGCGGAAGAGAGGCGAGGGTGGGTACGGGCTAGAAACGGCATGGCAGCTCACACATGGCTATTTGTGAGCACCTTAGCGCATTCTGAAGCGGCTGGCCCAATGGTGAGCTTGTGGAGAGCGGGGGGGTATGGGG
>NZ_JASCPP010000111.1:0-19033 GCF_029959745.1 Pseudomonas sp. PS01298
GGCTTGCTCGCGAATGCTGAGAATCAGTCGCCGGATGCGTTGAATGCCACACCGTATTCGCGAGCAAGCCCGCTCCCACCTAGAGCCCGGTTCCTACAGGGGGTTAGCCGTTGGCTGCGGTTTTCTTGTCCAGCTCGCTGATGCGCTGCTGCAACTTGGCCAGGTCGGCGTCGATGTCCGCCAGCTTCTTGGCCTTGTCAGCCGCTTCGAGGTGGTCGTCAGCGCTGATGGTGGTGCGCTGCTTGAACAGCTCCAGCTGGCGGATCGGCAACAGTTGGTCGTCGTTGGAGGCGAGGAACTTGCCCAGTTGCATGTTCTTCAGCACCGCCTTCTCTTCATCGGTGTCGCCATAGTGGGCGAAGAAATCGCGGATCTTGGTCTTCTCGCTGTCGCTCAGCGCCTTGCTCCACACCATCGGGTCGGCCGGGATCAGCGGCGACTTCCAGATCACCTTGAGCATCGCGGCCTTGTCCGGTTGGGTGACTTCCAGACGGTCCCAGCTTTCGGTGTTGAAGGTGGCGACGTCCAACTGCCCCTTGGCCACGCTCAGCGCGTTGACTTCATGGCTGGAGTTCAGCGTGCGCTTGAAGGCGGTGGCGGCGTCGACGTGGTTCTTGGCGAACACGTAGTAGCCCGGCACCAGGTAGCCCGAGGTCGAGTTCGGGTCACCGTTGCCGAAGGTCAGGTTCTTGGCGTTCTTGAGCATGTCGTCGACGTTGTTGATCGGGCTGTCCTTGCGCACGATCAGCACGCTCCAGTAACCGGCGGCGCCGTTGGCGGCGGCGGTCTGGGCGAAGATCTCGCCGTTGGAGCGGTCCACCGCTTCCATCGCGGCCTTGTTGCCGAGCCAGGCCACGTCGACCTTGTTGAACCGCATGCCCTGGATCAGGCCGGCGTAGTCGGAGGCGAAGGTGGCGTTGATGGTCAGGCCGGTCTTCTTGTGCATGTCATCCAGGAAGGGCTGCCAGATGCTCTTGAGGTTCTGCGAAGACTCGGTGGACATGATGCCGAAGTTGATGGCTTTGTCCGCCGCGTAGGCATGGCCCATCGCGGCACTCGCCAGTAACGCGGCAGACAGAAACACGTGGCCGATACGGTTCAACATGGACGGGATTCCTGTGGGTCGTGAGTAGGGTTTCAAGCGCGCGCCAGGGCCAGCCGAGGGGTCACCTCGGTGCGGCGGGTCTGGTCGGAAAACATCAGGCTGGTGTCGACGTCGGCACCGTACAAATCATTCAGGAACTGGCTGCTCATCGCGCTGCCCTGCCCGTCGAAGTGAATGCGCCCGCCTTTGAGCGCCACGGCGCGGGGGCAATAACGCATGGCGTAATCGACTTGATGCAGGGTCACGACGACGGTCTTGCCATCGCGGCGGTTGATGTCGGCGAGGATCTCCATGACCTTGCGCGCCGACTCCGGGTCGAGCGAGGCGATCGGTTCATCGGCAAGAATCACCTCGGCACGCTGGGTCAATGCCCGGGCAATCGCCACGCGCTGCTGCTGGCCGCCGGACAAGGTGGACGCGCGTTGCGCAGCCAGGTCGGCCAGGCCCACACGAGCCAGGGACTCGAGCGCAAAGGCCTTCTCCTCGGCATTGAACAACCCGAGGTTGCCGCGCCAGCGCGGCATGCGGCCCAGGCAACCGAGCAGCACGTTGTCGAGCACGCTCAGGCGATTGACCAGGTTGAACTGCTGGAAGATGTAGCCGATGTCCGCGCGCAACCGCCGTACCTTGCCGTTCAACCGTCCACTGGCCTGCACCTCCCGGCCCAGCACCTTGACGCTGCCGCCGTTACTCTTGTCGCAACAGGCCAGGCCCGCCAGGTGGCGCAACAAGGTGGACTTGCCGGAACCGGAAGCGCCAATCAGCGCGACCATCTCACCGGCGGCAATGGTGAGTTCGAGGTCGACCAGTGCGGATTTCTTCGCAAAGGTCTTGTTCAAGTGATCGACATGGATAGCGTGAGTCATGGGCTTCTCTGTCTTGTTTGAACAGCCAATGGATGGCTGCGGTTGAGTTCAAACGACAGTAGGCCTGGGCTGTGTCAGCCCTATGACTTGCACATGACTACAGGGGGTCGGTTGGATGAAGGTTTTGTGAAAGGTTGGATGCGACCCTGCGTGGTCTTATTGTGGCGAGCAGGCTTGCCCTGCGCTGGGCTGCGCAGCAGCCCCAATAAGACCACCGCGTTTATTCAGGCAGAACGCGTCGTCAGGCTTCAGGGCCGCTTCGCAGCCCAACGCAGGGCAAGCCTGCTCGCCACCCTTCTGCTTGGTCGCGGATGTGGTGCAGAGGGTTGCGATTGCGCAGTTGTTGGTAGATCAAGCGCTGAATCGGGAGTGCCCCGTGGCCTGATGGCTGAGGCGATCTATGTGGGAGCTGGCTTGCCTGCGATGGCGGTGGGTCAGTTGGCAGATTTATGCCTGACACACTGCTATCGCAGGCAAGCCTGCTCCCACATTTGTTCCGTGTGCATTAGGGGATATTGGCGTCGCGGGCGCGCAGTCGCGGGGTGACGAAATCCAGGAATGCGCGCACTTTCAGCGGCAATGGCGCCTGGCCTTTATGCACCAGGTTGATGGGCAACGCGGCCGATTCGAACGGCTGCAGCACCACCTGCAAATCACCCTTTTGCACTGCATCCGCCACTTGATACGACAGCACCCGAATCACACCAACATCCAGTGTCGCCGCCGTGATTGCCGCTTCCGCGGTGTTCACCGACAGCCGCGAACGCACCGGCACGCTCTGTTGCGCTTTACCCGCACCAAACACCCAGGCGCCCACCGAGGCCAGGACTTCGAAAGTAATGCAGTTATGGTCTGCCAGCGCCTGCGGCGTGGCCGGCAGGCCATGGGTTTGCAGGTATTCGGGACTGGCACACACCACCCGCCGCACCGTGCCGACTTGCACGGCCTTGAGCGAACTGTCCGGCAGGTCACCAATGCGCACGGCCACGTCGCACTGTTCTTCCATCAAGTGCACCACGCGGACGGTGAGCATCAGGTTGATGCTGATTTCGGGGTACTGCGCGAGAAACTCCGCCACCACCGGCACAATATGCAGGCGCCCGAACACGATGGGCGCGGTCACCACCAACTCGCCCTTGGGCACCGCATATTCACCGGTCGCCGCCCGCTCCGCTTCACCAATGTCCTCAAGAATTCGCCGGCACGCGGCCAGATAAGACGCGCCCACGTCCGTCAGCGACAACTGCCGCGTGGTGCGGTGCAGCAGCCGGGACTTCAAATGGGCTTCGAGTTCCGCGACTTTGCGGCTGACGGAGGCCAGCGGCATGTCCAACTTGCGTGCGGCCGCCGACAGGCTGCCCGCGTCGACCACTGCAACAAACACCGACATCGACTCAAGACGGTTCATGACGCCCTATCAAATTTTGGAAGGATGATTCCCGATCCTAGGGGATTATCGACATAAATGCGACTGCGTAAGGTTGCTCACTCAACCCCCTGCAACAAAAGGAAAGTGCCGTGAGCAGCCTGCCGATAACGTCCGAGAGTTCCCCGCCGCGAGGCAAGATCATCATGATGGCGGTGATCGCCGGGGCGGTGGTCACCAATATTTATTGCACGCAGCCGGTGCTGCCGTTGATTGCCTCGGACATGCGCGTCCCCGTGTCGACGGTCAACCTGGTGGCGGGCGCGGCCTTGCTGGGATTTGCCACCGGGCTGGCCCTGTTGCTGCCGATGGGCGACCGCTTCGATCGGCGCAAGTTGGTGCTGGGGCAAATCGCACTGGCGTTTTGTCTTGCCTTGGCGGCGGCCTTTGCGCCGAGTATCTGGGCGCTGATCGGTGCCTCGTTTGGACTGGGAATGGTGTGTTGCGTGCCGCAGCAACTGGTGCCGTTCGCGGCGGTGATGTCGCCGCCGAATGAGCGCGGGCGCAACGTGGGCACGGTGGTCAGCGGGATCATGCTGGGGATTTTGCTCGGGCGCACGATCAGCGGCGTGGTCGGCGAGGCCTATGGCTGGCGCGCGGTGTATGCGCTTGAGGCGGCATTCATGATCCCGGTGTGGTTTATCGCGGCCAAGCTGCTGCCGCCGGGCGTGCCGAGCAGCAATCTTTCGTACCCGCGCCTGCTGGCTTCGCTCTGGCCGCTGATGCGCGATAACAGCCCAATTCGGCAATCGATGATGGTGCAGGCGTTGTTGTGGGCGTGCTTCAACGCGTTTTGGGTGAATCTGGCGGGGTTGCTGGCCAATGGGCCGTGGCAGCTGGGCAGTGCCTGGGCCGGTGGTTTCGGGATTATCGGCGCGATGGGCGCATTCGCCGCCTCGTACGGTGGTCGGGCGGCGGACAAGGTCGGCTGTCGCAAGGTGATCGGGGCCAGCGTGGGCATTGTGACCTTGGCGTACCTGTTGCTGGCCGGGGCGCAGACGTCGCTGGTTTTGCTGGTGGTGGGCGTGATCGTGCTGGATATCGGCGTGCAGGCGGGGTTGGTGGCGAATCAGACGCGGGCGTTTGCGGTAGATCCGAAGGCGCAGGGGCGGATCAATAGTTTGTACATGACCGCGACGTTTGTGGGTGGGGCGATTGGGGCGACGGTGAGTGGATGGTTGATGGCACAGTTTGGGTGGATGGGGATTGTGGAGTTCGGGGTGGTGCTGGGCGTATTGGCCGGGTTGATTCACTGGCTCGGTGCCTTCGAGCGTTCGCTCAAACTCCAGAACGAATGAAGCTCGAATGGGGAGGTGGCTTGCCTGCGAATGCGGTAGATCAGGCACCCACTGCATCAACTGCCAGGCCGCCATCGCGGGCAAGCCCGCTCCCACAGGGGATCCGCGTATGGCTTGGACTCCTGGGTGTACGCAGATCAAATGTGGGAGCTGGCTTGCCTGCGATAGCGGTATAGCTGCAATTGATTCGGCGCCTGACACACCGCCATCGCGGGCAAGCCCGGCTTCCACAGGCGACTGCATTTCAAGTCAGGCATAAAAAAGGCGACCTTTCAAAGGTCGCCTGTTTGTCACTGCGCGTACTGCTTGCTCAATCCCGGCGGCACGCCCTGGACATTGGTTTCTTCCCACGGCCCGTTCGGGCTGATGGAGCGGCTCCAGCCGTTGCTCCAGCGGTAATACGTGCGCTGGCGGTAGAAGGTGTCGGGTTGCTCTTCCAGCACATACACCTGCATCTTACCGTCCCAGTGGCTGGCGGCACCGGGCGGTGGGGCGAAGGTTGGCGATGAGGTGGGCACGGGTTTCGGCGGCGGGGTCACCGGGCCGGATGGTTTGGTGCTCGGCTGGGTCGACGGGCCCGACGGTGGGATGGTCGGGCCGGTCGGCGCGGGAGGTGGGCGGTGGACCGCACAAGCGCTCAGGCCCAATACCAGGCTGAGCAAGGTGATGCGTGCAAATGCGGTCATAGGCGTTTCCTCGATTTACTGGTCCGGACTGTCGATGGTCAGCTGCTGCAGGGCAGTGGTGGTGCTGGCCAAGGGTTGGCTGCGGCCGATCCACTCGCCAGCGGTTGGAAGACCTGCCCGGGATATGCGCGCAACCAGTTGGACTTCGGGGAAGTTGGACAGTTTCAACTGCGGCATCATCGCGTCCGCATCGCCCAGTTCGACGGTGATCGGCAGGTCGGCGACGGTGACGCGCTTGGCAGCCAACGGCGCCGGCGGGCCACTGACGGCGCGAGCAAAAATGAACACGGTGTCGGTTGGCAGGGCTTTGGCTTTCACCTCGGCCGCCAGGTCCACGCGGACTTTCATCCCGGTTTTCTGCGCGACGGTACCGCCGCTTTCCTTGAGTTTCTCCGCTGCCCGATCAATACCGCCTTGCAACGCCGCACGGGAATTGTCTTGCGGTGGCAGTTGCGCCAACAGACGATTCCAGTAGTCGATTGCCTCTTGATAACGCTGGCCTTCAAAGGCCGCGATCCCGAGCAGGCCAAGGCTGGTGACTTCCTTCGGGTCGAGCTTCAAGGCTTCGTCCGTCAGCGCCTGGACCTTGGGCGACCACTGTTTGTTGTCGGCGAAGTACTGCGCCTGGGCCCACTGGCCGAGCAGTTCCGGCTGGCGCCCGGCCAAGGCCACGGTGCGCTCGAAGACCTTCGCGGCATCGGCGGCGCGATCCTGGGCCATGTAGGCGCGACCGAGGAAGTACAGGCCTTCCGGCGAGTCCGGCTGGGCAGCGGCGGCGCGTTCCAGGCGGCGGGTCATGTCTTCCATGGACACCGGCGGCTGGGAGAATTCGCGGGTCAGCTCGACCTTGTCGCTGGCGCCATAATGCAGGTACAGCGCAACGCCGAGGACAGGCACCAAAAATGCCGCCAACACTGGCAGTGGCTTGCCCAGGCGCGATTCACGCGGTTTTTCCACGCCTTCGGTGTCGGCCAGCAACTCGCGGGCGGCTTCGGCGCGGCCGGTGTCGAGTTGCGCGGCGTTGAGCACGCCTTCGTCCTGCTGCACCTGCAGCTCGGCGACGCGTTCCTGGTACAGCGCCACGTTCAGCGCGGTGCGATCCTCCTCACGTTGGGCGCGGCGGCCGCGCAGTACCGGAATCAACAGAAAACTCAGGGCAATCAGAAGCAGCAAGCCGGCTGCGAGCCAGAAATCAATCATCAGTCTTGGTGTCCAGCAATTGGTCGAGACGTTTACGCTCTTCAGGGGACAGCGCATCGGAGCCATCGGTCGGCGCAGCGCGGCGGCGGCGCACGATCACGGCCATCACCACCACGCCAGCCAGCAGCAGCCCGGCGGGGCCGAACCACAGCAACGCGGTCTTGCCGGTAAGGGCCGGTTTGTAGCGCACGAAATCACCGTAGCGATCGACCATGAAGTCGATGATCTGCTGGTTGTCCTTGCCCTCCCCCAGCATGCGGAAGATCTCCTTGCGCAAGTCGGCGGCGATCGGTGCGTTGGAGTCGGCGATGTCCTGGTTCTGGCACTTGGGGCAGCGCAGTTCCTTGGTCAGCTCGCGAAAACGTTCGCGATCACCGTCCTTGGCGAATTCATAAGTATCGATGGCCGCGTGGGCCACGCCGGCCAAGCCCAGCGCCAGGACGGCGGCCGCTAACAGGCGCTTCATGGCTTGGCCTCATCGACCAGCGCCTGGTACTTGGCGGCGAGTTGTTCGCGCCAGACCACCTCGTCGATCACGCCGACGTACTTGTCGCGGATCACGCCCTTGGCATCGATGAAAAAGGTTTCCGGAGCGCCGTACACGCCAAGGTTCAAACCGAGGTTGCCGTCTTCATCGCGGATATCCAGCTGGTACGGGTTGTGAAACTCCGCCAGCCACTTCAAGGCCGCCGCATTGTCGTCCTTGTAGTTGATGCCGTAGATCACCACGCCTTGCTCGGCCAGCTTGTTCAGCACCGGGTGTTCGACACGGCAGGAGATGCACCAGGTGCCCCACACGTTGACGAGCGCCGGTTTGCCCAGCAGGTCAGCCTGGGTCAGGGTCTTGTCGCCCTGCACCGTCGGCAGGCTGAAGGCCGGGAACTGTTTGCCGATCATCGCCGAGGGCAGCTCGGCCGGGTCCAGGTACAAGCCGCGATACAGGAACACGGCCACCACCAGGAAGGCCGCCAGCGGTAAAACCATCAACCAACGCTTCATGCCGCCGCTCCCTGCAGACCGAGGGCTTCACGCACCCGGCTCTTGACCTTGACCCGATAACGCCGATCCAACGCGGCCAGCAAACCACCAAAACCGGTGAGCAAACCGCCGAACCAGATCCAGCGCACAAATGGTTTCACGTGCACACGCACCGCCCAGGCGCCATCACCCAGCGGTTCACCCAACGCCACGTAGAGATCGCGGGTGAAACCGGCGTCGATGCCAGCTTCGGTCATCATCGAACTCTGCACGGTGTACAGGCGTTTTTCCGGGTGCAGCACCGCCACTTCCTTGCCGTTGCGCACGACGCGCACCGTGCCTTTGTCCGACGTGAAGTTCGGCCCTTCGAAGTGCTTGGCGCCTTCGAAGATGAAGTGGTAACCGGCGAGGTCCATGGACTCGCCCGGCGCCAGGCGCAGGTCGCGCTCGGCGCTGTTCTGGCTGGACAGCACCACGCCGAGCGCGCACACGGCGATGCCGATGTGCGCGACCTGCATGCCCCAGTAGCTGCGGGTCAATGTCGGCAAGCCTTTGATCAAGCCTTTGTGGCGGGTCTTGTCGACGATGTCACGCGCACCGGCGAGCAATACCCAGGCGGCGAGCAGGAAGGTCGCAAGTACCGCCCAGTTGAAGTCGCCGTAGGCAATACCGGCGATCACTGCCAGGGCCACACTGCCGAGCAGTACCGGCATCAGCATGCCCGCCAGCCATTTCACCGGAGTGTCTTTCCAGCGCACCAGCACGCCGACGGCCATCACCACCATCAACAGGCCCATCAACGGAATGAACAACGCGTTGAAGTACGGCGGGCCCACGGACAACTTGGCACCGCTCAACGCGTCCAGCACCAGCGGATACAAGGTGCCGAGCAGGATCATCGACGCGGCCACCACCAGTACGAGGTTATTGCCCAGCAACAGGGTTTCGCGCGACCACAGGTTGAAGCCGACCTGGCTCTTGACCACCGGGGCACGCAACGCAAACAGCGTCAGCGAGCCGCCGACCACGAACAGCAGGAAGATCAGGATGAACACGCCGCGCTCAGGGTCGGACGCAAACGCGTGCACCGACGTCAGCACGCCCGAACGCACGAGGAAAGTGCCGAGCAGGCTGAGGGAAAATGCCGCGATGGCCAGCAGCACGGTCCAGCTCTTGAACACGCCGCGTTTTTCGGTGACCGCCAGCGAGTGAATCAGCGCGGTGCCGACCAGCCATGGCATGAACGAGGCGTTTTCCACCGGGTCCCAGAACCACCAGCCGCCCCAGCCGAGTTCGTAGTAGGCCCACCATGAGCCCAAGGTGATGCCAATCCCGAGGAAGGCCCAGGCGACAATGGTCCACGGCCGCGACCAGCGCGCCCAGGCGGCATCGAGGCGCCCACCGAGCAAGGCGGCGATGGCGAACGCGAAGGCCACCGAAAACCCCACGTACCCCATGTAGAGCATCGGCGGGTGCACGATCAGGCCAATGTCCTGCAGCAGTGGGTTGAGGTCATGCCCGTCCACCGGGATCTGCGGCAGGATGCGGCTGAACGGGTTGGACGTCATGATCAGGAACAGCAGGAAGCCGATGCTGATCATGCCCATCACCGCCAGCACGCGCGCCAGCATGACTTGTGGCAGTTGGCGCGAGAACACCGACACCGCGAAGGTCCAGCCGCCGAGGATCAAAGCCCACAACAGCAACGAGCCTTCGTGGGCACCCCACACGGCGCTGAACTTGTAGTACCAAGGCAGCGCGCTGTTGGAGTTGTTCGCCACATAGGCGACGGAAAAATCGTCGGTCATGAACGCATAGGTCAGGCAACCGAACGCGAACAGCAAAAAGGCAAACTGCCCCCAGGCCGCCGGTTGCGCCAGGCTCATCCACAGGCGGTCGCCGCGCCAGGCGCCGAGCAATGGCACCACGGCCTGGACGATGGCAAAGCACAGGGCGAGGATCATCGCCAGTTGGCCCAGCTCCGGAATAAACAGTGCGGACGTCATCACTTAGCCCTCCTTGGCGGGGGTTGGCGCGGGTTGACCGCTGTCCTTGAGGGCCTTGGTGACCTCGGGCGGCATGTATTTCTCATCGTGCTTGGCCAGCACTTCATCGGCCACCACCACGCCCTCGGCGTTGAGCTTGCCCAGGGCGACGATGCCCTGGCCTTCGCGGAACAGGTCCGGGAGGATGCCACGGTAGGTGATGGTCACGGCCTTGTTGAAGTCGGTGACCACGAAGGTCACGTCGAGGGAATCTCCGGAACGCTTGAGCGAGCCCTTCTCCACCATGCCGCCGGCGCGAATGCGCGTGTCCACCGGCGCTTCGCCATTGGCGATCTGGGTCGGGGTATAGAACAGGTTGATGTTCTGCTGCAGGGCGCTCAGGGCCAGGGTCACGGCAATGCCGACGCCGGCCAGGATGGCAAGGATGATCAACAGACGCTTTCTACGCAGCGGATTCACTTTTCGGTCTCCCGGCGCAGACGACGCGCCTCTTGTTGCAGGTAACGCTTGCGGGCCAGGATCGGCGCGGCGACGTTGAGGGCCAGCACCGCCAGGCAGATGCCATAGGCCGTCCAGACATACAGGCCGTGATGGCCCATGGCGAGAAAATCACTGAACGATGCAAAGCTCATCCACGCGCTCCCAGGCTGGTTTGCACTTCGGCCTTGACCCAACTGGTGCGGGCTTCACGCTTGAGCACTTCAAGGCGCATGCGCAGCAACAGCACGGCGCCGAAGAAACAGTAGAACCCCAGCACCATCAGCAGCAGCGGCGCCCACATCTCCACCGGCATGGCCGGTTTTTCGGTGAGGGTAAAGGTGGCGCCCTGGTGCAGGGTGTTCCACCACTCCACCGAGTACTTGATGATCGGGATGTTGATCACGCCGACAATCGCCAGCACCGCGCAGGCCTTGGCGGCGCTGTCACGATTGCTGATCGCGTTGCCCAGGGCAATCAGACCGAAGTACAGGAACAGCAGGATCAACATCGACGTTAGTCGCGCATCCCACACCCACCACGAGCCCCAGGTGGGTTTGCCCCAGATCGCGCCGGTCACCAGCGCCACGGCGGTCATCCACGCGCCGATGGGCGCGGCGCATTGCAGGGCCACATCCGCAAGTTTCATCTTCCACACCAGGCCGACGACGCCGCACACGGCCAGCATCACGTAGCAGGACTGGGCGAGCATCGCGGCGGGCACGTGGATATAAATGATGCGAAAGCTGTTGCCTTGCTGGTAGTCCGGCGGCGCGAAGGCCAGGCCCCAGACCAGGCCGATGCCGATCAGCAATACGGCGAAGACGCTCAACCACGGCAGCAGCTTGCCGCTGATGCCGTAGAACCATTTGGGCGAGCCGAGCTTGTGAAACCAGGTCCAGTTCATTGCTGTTTCCATCACGGTGGCCTCCCGTCATTGCGGGAGGCTCAGGGTCTTTACTGGCCACGGTTAAAACGCTTGGCCAGACCTCATTATTCGCCGACGCTGATCTTCAGGCCAGCCGCTATAGCAAAGGGTGTCAGGGTTACCGCCAGGGCGGTCAGGCTGCCAAGCCACAGGAGGTAACCGGTCGCCGGCATGCCCATGAGCGCGGCCTGCAAGGCGCCGCTACCGAGGATCAACACCGGGATGTACAAAGGCAGAATCAACAGGGCGAGCAACAGGCCACCCCGTTTCAAACCGACGGTCAACGCTGCACCCACGGCCCCCAACAGGCTGAGTACCGGCGTGCCGAGCAACAGGCTCAGGAGCAGGATCGGCAGGCACTCGGTGGGCAACCCGAGCATCATCGCCAGCAGCGGCGAGAGCAAGACTAGCGCCAAGCCGGAAAAAGCCCAGTGTGCCAGTACCTTCGCCAGTACCAGAAGTGGCAAGGGGTGCGACGAAAGGACCCACTGTTCGAGGGAACCGTCTTCGAAATCACTGCGAAACAGCCCGTCCAGCGAGAGCAGGACCGACAATAGCGCTGCCACCCACACCAGTCCCGGGGACAAGGTTTGCAACAGTTTAGTCTCGGGGCCGACCGCCAGCGGGAACAAGGCGATCACGATGGCAAAGAACACCAACGGGTTGGCCAACTCCGCCGGGCGACGGCACAACAGCCGCGCTTCGCGGGCGACCAGCAGGGCAAACACGCTCATGCCGACCACCGGCCCAGGTCCAGGTCGCGGTAACCGGCGGGCATGCGCGTGAGGTTATGGTGGGTGGTGAGTACGACCAGGCCGCCCTGCTCGCAATGTCGCGCCAGGTGCTCTTCCAACTGGGCGACGCCTTGTTTGTCGAGGGCGGTGAAGGGTTCGTCGAGAATCCACAGCGGCGGGCCGGGCAGATACAGGCGCGCCAGGGCCACGCGGCGCTGCTGGCCGGCGGACAGGGTGTGGCAGGGAACGTCTTCAAAGCCCTTGAGGCCGACAGCGGCCAGGGCCTGCCAGATGGCGTCGCGCGCGGCCGGATGATGCAGGGCGCTGAGCCAGCTGAGGTTTTCTTCAGGCGTCAGCACATCCTTGATGCCGGCGGCGTGGCCGATCCAGACAAGGTTGCGGGCAAGCTCGGTGCGCTGTTCATTGAGGGGTTTGCCGTTGAGGCGTACAACGCCGGCCGTCGGCTGCATCAACCCGGCCAGCAGGCGCAGCAGACTGGTCTTGCCGCTGCCGTTGGGGCCGCTGATCTGCACCATGTCGCCGCCCGTCAGCCGCAGTTCGAGGTGTTCGAACAGCAGGCGCAGGTCGCGTTCACAGGCAAGCGCTACGGCTTCAAGAAGAGGGCTGGTCAAGAGATCGCGGGCCTTTACGGTTCAAGTCGGCGGTGCAGCGGCCGTTAAAGAGAAATGCACAATAACGGCTTTGGCGACCGATTTTAGAGAGCTGGATCAAATAGTTGTGAGGTTTTTACCGCTCTCTTTGCAGACGGGCGGCATTATACATGTGATGCCCTACTCTAAAGAGGGCAATTTCCCCAGAGACGACGCGCGCGATGACCGGTGAGATCAACCTTCCTACGCTAGCACCTGCTCCGGCAACCGGGCCTGCCCTGGCACCCGCGACCGGTGAGTTGCTGAAACTGCTGGAGCCGCAGATCGGCCTGATCGACCCCGGGAAAACCGCGAATGCCGAGGTCATCGCCCTGAAACAAGGCGGTGAAGCCTTTCAGCTGTTGCTCAAGCTGACCCTCGAGGGTGGCCGCCAGACCCTGGTCCAGGCGAGCAGCGCGCAGCCCTTGCCGCTGGGCAGTAACGTGGCCGTCAGCCAGACGCCCGCCGGCAACCTCACGCTCAGCCTGCAGCAGGCTTTGAGCGCGAACGTGGCCGCGCTGACGCGCATCGACACCACGCAAATGCCGGTGGGCACGCTGTTGCAAGCCAAGGTGCTGACCACCCAGATGTTGCCCCAGGGCCCCACGCAACCGGCCATCTACCGTTCGCTGGTGACCGTGCTCAATAACGCCCTGGTCGGGGCCACCCTGACCGTAGAAAGCCCGCAACCCTTGCGCGTGGGCAGCTTGCTCAGCGCCGTGGTGCAGAACGCACAGACCTTGAATTTTGTGCCGTTGAGCGGGCTCAAGGATCAATTGGCGGTGACCCAGCAACTCGCCACCCAGCAAAGTCGCCAGGGCTCGCTGGATGCGGTCTTCACTGCGCTCCAGAACCTGCCACGTGGCGACAGCACCTCCGCTGACCTACGCGCCGCAGCCGAGCGGTTACTGGCGGCCTTGCCGGACCTGGCGCAGGTCAGCAACCCCAAGGTGCTGGCCCAGGTGATTCAGAACAGCGGCGCCTTCCTCGAAGCCAAGCTGCTCGCCGGGCAAAACCCGCAGATCCCGCCGCTGGACATGAAGGGCGCCCTGCTGCGCCTGGTCGCGGACCTGCTGCCCGCCCTCCCCGCCAGCACCAATATGAATGCCATCCTCGCAGCCAATACGCTGGCCCAGGTGTTGCCGAACTTCGTGCGCAGCCCGTTGAACACCCTCGGCCAGGTCAGCGCCCGGCAGACACCCGCAGGCTTCCCGCTGCCCGAGCGGCTGATGGCCAAACTGGAAGGCGAAGGCGACCTGGAAAACCTGCTGCGCCTCGCCGCCGGGGCGATCTCGCGGTTGCAGAGCCACCAGTTGTCGAGCCTGGAACAGACCGGCACCACCGCCGATGGCCGCCTGCAAACCACCTGGCAACTGGAAATCCCGATGCGCACCTTGCAGGACATCGTGCCGCTGCAGGTCAAGTTCCAGCGCGAAGAGCCGGCGCCGGACAAGGACCAGCCCGAGCGCAAAGACAAGAAAGATCCCAAGCAGATGCTCTGGCGCGTCGAGCTGGCCTTCGATATGGAGCCACTGGGGCCGTTGCAGGTGCAGGCGCAATTGACCCAGGGCAAGCTGTCCAGCCAGTTATGGGCAACCCGGCCGTTTACCGCCAGCCTGATCGAAAGCCACTTGGGCAACCTGCGCGAGCGCCTGGTGACGTCGGGCATCAACGTCGGCGACCTCGACTGCCACCTTGGCACCCCGCCGCGCGGGCCGAAAACCGGACTGGAACAACGCTGGGTGGATGAGACCGCATGAAAAACCCGACACCACCGCGTCAGGCGATTGCCCTCAAATACGACGGCCAACAAGCCCCCACCCTGACCGCCAAGGGCGACGACGCCCTCGCCGAGGCGATCCTGAAGTTGGCGCGGGAAAACGAAGTACCGATCTATGAAAACGCCGAGCTGGTGAAGCTGCTGGCGAGGATGGAATTGGGCGACAGCATTCCCGAGGAGTTGTACCGCACCATTGCCGAAATCATCGCGTTCGCCTGGACCTTGAAGGGCAAGTTCCCCGTGGGCTATGACCCCAACGCCCAGCCGGCGGAACGCGATGTGACCGCACGCGGCGAAGACTACTAACGACTCGCTCCCCCACTCAGCTCTCTATTGTCAGTTCAGGACTTCACTCAGCGGGATGAAATTGACGCTGTCGCCCACCTCCAGCGTGGTGCCTTCCCGCACTTCCACAAAGCCTTCCGCCCATGCCGCGCTGCGCAGCACGCCGGAGCTCTGGTTGCGGTAGATGATCGCCTTGCCCTCCTCGATGCGCCCGCGCAAATACTCGCGACGGTTGCCCGGCTTGGGCCAGGTGAAGCCCACCGGCACTTCGAAACGCAGCGGTTCCACGTCTTGCACGCCCTGGCGGCGCAACAGGTAAGGCCGCGCCAACAGGGCAAAGGTCACCAGGGTCGACGCCGGGTTGCCAGGCAGGCCGATCACCGGCACGCCACGGAAGTGCCCGAAGGTCAGCGGCTTGCCCGGCTTGATCGCGAGCTTCCACAAGGCCAGCTCGCCCTCTTCGCGCAGGGCGATGCCGAGGAAGTCGGCCTCGCCCACCGATACGCCGCCGGTGGACAGGATCAGGTCAACCGCGCCCAGGCTCCCCAGGCAGGTGCGAGTCTGCTCCAGGTCATCCGGCAGGATGCCGGCATCGATCACTTCACAGCCCATGCGCTCAAGCCAACTGCACAGCACACGGCGGTTGCTGTTGTAGATCTGTCCAGGCCCCAACGGCAAACCGGGCTCGATCAGCTCATCACCGGTGGACAGCACGGCCACGCGCACGCGGCGGATCACGTCAAGACGAGCGTGCCCCAGCGAAGCGGCGAGACCCAACTCGATCGGGCCCAGGCGTGTGCCGGCGCTCAAGACCAATTCGCCGACGGTGGTTTCCTGACCTTGGGGGCGGATGTTCTGGTCAACCTGCAAGGGCTCGGTAAAGCTCACGCGCTCATCGGCGTGGACCACCGCATTTTCCTGCATCTCCACGCAGTCCGCGCCTGGCGGCACCGGTGCGCCGGTGAAGATGCGCGCGCAGGTGCCAGCGGCAAGAGGCTGCGGCGCGTTGCCGGCGAAGATGCGTTGGCTGACCACCAGCGGCTCGCCGGTCCAGTCCGCCAGGCGCAAGGCGTAGCCGTCCATGGCACTGTTGGGCCACGGCGGCAGGTCGAGGGTGGAGATCAGATCCTGCGCCAGCACGCGGCCATCGCACTCGGCAAGGAGCAACGATTCCTGCTCACGAATCGGCGCGGCGGCGGCCATGTCGAGCAATTGCTGGAGCGCGTCTTCCACCGGCATCAGGGCGCCGGTCTTGCCAGGCTTACCCACGGGATTCACAGGGTTCAGCCTGTTTGAGGTGCGGTACGAAGTTGCACGGGCGATGACGGTTATCCAGCTGTTCGGCGAGGATGCCGTCCCAACCGGTGCGCACAGCGTTGGTGGAACCCGGCAGGCAGCACACCAGCGTGCCGTTGGCCAGGCCGGCCAAGGCACGGGATTGCACGGTAGAGGTGCCGATATCGGCCACGGAAATCTGGCGGAACAATTCGCCGAAGCCGTCGACCTGCTTGTCCAAGAGGCAACTGACGGCTTCCGGGGTGCTGTCGCGGCCGGTGAAACCGGTGCCGCCGGTGATCAGCACCACTTGCACCACATCTTCGGCGATCCAGTGCGCGACCTGGGCGCGGATTTTGTACAGGTCGTCCTTGAGCAGCACGCGCTCGGCCAAGGCGTGGCCGGCGGCGGTCAGGCGGTCGACGAACACCTGGCCCGAGGTGTCGGTGTCCAGGGTGCGGGTGTCGCTGACGGTCAATACAGCGATATTCAGGGGTACGAAGGGCGCATCAGCCTTGGCTTTCATGGCTCGGTCCGGTTGTCGAAGGAACAGCCCGATGTTATATCACAGGGCCCTCTTTACCTGCCGCAGCGGAACCGCCATGTCTCTCGATTCTTCGCCCCTGCCCTGCTCGATCCTGTTACTGGCCGGTGGCCGTGGCCAACGCATGGGTGGCCAGGACAAAGGCCTGCTGGCGTGGCGCGGCGAGCCGTTGATTGCACATCTGCAACGCCTGACCCGGCCATTGACCGATGACTTGATCATCTCCTGCAACCGCAACCAGGACCGCTACGCCCCCTACGCCGACCACCTGGTGAGCGACGACAGCCCGGACTTCCCCGGCCCGCTCGCCGGCATCCGCGCAGGGCTGGCAGCCGCGCGCCATACAAACCTGTTGGTATTGCCGTGTGACGTGCCAAACCTCGACGCGCAATTACTGAGCGCCCTGCGTGACACCGCGCAACGCCATCCGCAGGTGCCCGTGATGGTGCGTCATGGCGAATTCTGGGAACCCTTGATCTGCATCATCCCCACCCTCCTGCGAAGCGAGGTAGAACAGGCGTGGCACGCCGGTGAGCGCAGCCCGCGCAAGATCTTCCTGCAACTGGGGGGCGTGGGCCTGGAATGCCCGGCGGATGATCCACGCTTGGCCAACCTGAATACGCCAGAGCTGTTGCACCCAAGGACTGACGTGTCAGAATGAACTTTCGCACAAGGAACTTTGGCGGCGTCTCACACGTCACAAGGTCAGCATTTAAAAAGTATTCTCTCGGAGACACACTCATGACTCAACGGACCATCGCCGCTCTCATGCTTGCACTGGGCCTCGCCACTCTCGCCGGTTGCGCCTCGCCAACAGTGATCACCCTGAATGACGGTCGCGAAATCCAGGCCGTCGACACCCCTAAATTCGACAAGGCTTCGGGCTTCTACGAGTTCGAGCAGTTGGACGGCAAACAGACCCGTATCAACAAGGACCAGGTCCGTACCGTTAAAGACCTGTAAGCCTCAAACGCTTGGCCACAAGGCCCGCCTCGCGCGGGCCTTGTCGTTTCCGGGGGGTTACCAGTCGAGGGTGATGCGGCTGTTGAAGTGGCGTGCTTCGCCGGTGACCGGGTCAATGAAGCGCACGCCCTGGGCCAGTAGCTTCAACGGATTGGCGTAGTCGTCCACGGCATCCTTGATCACCTCGGGGTAGAACGGGTCGTTGCAGATACTCGCGCCGAGAGCGGTCATGTGCACGCGCAACTGGTGCTTCTTGCCGGTCACCGGAAACAGACCGTAGCGCCATAGATCGGCATTTTTCTCACGCACTTCCACGGCCGTTTCAGTGTTGCTGGCGCCGGCGCCTTCCTGCATGCGAAAGAACGGTTCGCCCTCCACCAGGCGGCTTTTGTGCACCAGGGGGAACGTCAACGCGGGCAGTGCCGGGGCGATGGCCTCGTAGAATTTATCGATACGTCGCGTGGGAAAGAGCTGCTGATAAGCCGAGCGGCTGGCCGGATTGGCCGAGAACAGCACCAGCCCCGCCGTATGCCGGTCGATGCGATGCAGCGGCACCAGCGCGGGGTTGTCGAGGCGGCGAATCAAGCGGCGCAGCAGCGTTTGCTCGACGTACTCACCGGCCGGGGTCACCGGCAGGAAATGCGGTTTATCGGCGACCACCAGGTGTTCGTCGGCGTACAGGATGGTTTCCTGCACCGGGATGACCTTTTCGTTCGGCACTTCGCGAAAGTAATAGATGCACAGGCCTTCCTTGTAGGCCAGGTCCAGGCGGATCGGGCTGCCGTTGATGTCGAGCACGCGGCCACGGGCGATGCGGTCCAGCCAGTGTTCGCGGCTGATGGCCGGGAAGTGTTCGCACAGGCAATCCAGCACCGTCGCCCAGGGGCCCGGTGGCAGGTACAAGGTGCTGGCTTGATGCTGGGAGGCGGAGAAACCGGTAGAGGACATGAAATGCTCGAAGCCTGGAAAAACACGCGGGCATTATCCCGCATGCAGCGGGATTGAGCCTAGGGCGGATCTCAGGCCTTGACCAACTCGGCGCGCAGGATCGGCGAAGCACTCGCGGCCTCGGTGAACTCCTTGAGCCAGCGCAGCACGTCCACCGCTTCCCAGCGGCCCGGATCATACAGCGCGTACAGCAAGCCCTGGTAACCCACCACGTCCAGCTGCTTGTGGTAACCGGCGCGCTGGAACAAGGCCTCGATCTCGGCGAAGCAGGTATTGAAATGCACTTTGTTAAACGGCGTCTTGCCTTCCGTGACCAGGCCGTCCAGGCGCAGCTCGTTCACCGCGTTGCGCACGACGTCGGCGGACATGCGATTGACGCTGCTTTTCAGTTGTTCAACATTCACCACGGGCGTTCCCTCTATTCAATCGCTGTACAAACATACAGTAACGCAATATTTGGAAACCTGCCATCGCAGAAACCTCAACGAAGGAAGGCCACGACCTGTTGTGTGTCGAATGGCCAATCCAGTTCCGCCCCGGTGTCGACCCGGCGAAGCACCGGAATTCGCAGGCCGTAGGCCTCGGTCAGGTCGACGGGGTCGGTGATATCCACCAACTCCACCAGCAGCCCGTGTTCGACGAGCGGCATGATTTCGGCTTCGGCGAACTCACACAGGTGGCAACCCAGGGTGCCGAACAATTGGCATTCAGGCAGCATGACGAATAGACCCTGTCAGAAGTAGGTGATCATTCTAAGCGCACCCAATACCTGTGGCGAGCGGGCTTGCCCCGCGTTGGGCTGCGCAGCGGCCCCAGTAAGGCCTCCACGCTCATCCAGACACAAATGGGGCGATACGTTTCGGGGCCGCTGCGCGCCCCAACGC
>NZ_JASCPP010000112.1:0-19004 GCF_029959745.1 Pseudomonas sp. PS01298
CGCGAAGGCGGTGTGCCAGTCAATCCATCTGCTGACTGATCCACCGCCTTCGCGAGCAAGCCCGCTCCCACATTTTGATCTTCACATGGCTTTAGATGCCTTGTGGAGTCTCTTCGCCGCCGAGTGCTTCCACCAGCGCCGGCAGGAAGTCGCCAAACGTCAGCATCATCAGGGTAAAGCTTGCATCCAGTTGGCCCAGGGCTTCTTCACCGCCGTCCTGTTCCGCCTGGTCTTGCAGCAGGTCTTCGAACTTCAGGCGCTTGACGGTCATCTTGTCGTCGAGCATGAAGGACAGCTTGTCCTGCCAGGCCAGCGACAGTTGGGTCACGACTTTGCCGGTGGTGAGGTGCAGCTGGATTTCCTCGCCGGTCAGGTCCTGGCGCTTGCAGCGCACGATGCCGCCGTCTTCGTGGGTGTCGCGCAGTTCGCATTCGTCGAGGACGAAGAAATCATCGGCCGGCTTCTGGGTAGTGACCCAGTCGGTCATGATCGCGGTCGGTGCGGTCTTCACGGTGAGTGGACGTACCGGCAGGGTGCCGATTACTTCACGCAGGGTCGAGAGCAGGTCTTCGGCACGTTTCGGGCTGGCCGAGTTGACCAGGATCAGGCCCTGTTTCGGCGCGATGGCGGCGAAGGTCGACGAGCGACGGATAAAGGCGCGGGGCAGGAAGGCCTGGATGATTTCATCCTTGATCTGGTCGCGTTCCTTTTTATAGACCTTGCGCATTTGCTCGGCCTCGATCTCTTCGACCTTCTCTTTCAGCGCGTCACGCACCACGCTGCCCGGCAGGATGCGTTCTTCCTTGCGCGCGGCAATCAGCAGGAAGTCACCGCTGACGTGAACCAGAGGAGCGTCTTCGCCTTTACCGAAAGGCGCGACGAAACCGTAAGTGGTCAACTCCTGGCTTGCACAAGGGCGCGCCAGCTTGGTGGCCATTGCCGCTTCCAACGCCTCGGCATCAACGGGCAGATCTTGGGTCAGGCGATAGATAAGCAGGTTCTTGAACCACATGGGGTGAGTCTCTCCTTTATACAAAGGGGGGCATTATTCTCTTGATATCGCCTGAGGCCAACCCTGCCTAAGCCATTGGAAGGCCTCAAAAAAAAGATTTAAGAAAGTGCTTGCCAGACCCAGGGTCGCTCCGTAGAATGCGCGCCACACCGAAACGAAGGGTGATTAGCTCAGCTGGGAGAGCATCTGCCTTACAAGCAGAGGGTCGGCGGTTCGATCCCGTCATCACCCACCATTCGCTTCAAGTGTTACGCGCAGCGGTAGTTCAGTCGGTTAGAATACCGGCCTGTCACGCCGGGGGTCGCGGGTTCGAGTCCCGTCCGCTGCGCCATATTCGGTAACCTGGAACGCTGAACGCCAGGTCGCCACAGAAAGCCCGCTCATTGAGCGGGCTTTTTTCTGCCCGAAATATGGCAAAAAAGCGTGATTTAAACTTTTTTTAAATAAATTGCATTTAAATCAAGACATTACGATTTTTTGGTGTATGATGCGCCCACACCGAAACGAAGGGTGATTAGCTCAGCTGGGAGAGCATCTGCCTTACAAGCAGAGGGTCGGCGGTTCGATCCCGTCATCACCCACCATTCGCTTCAAGTGTTACGCGCAGCGGTAGTTCAGTCGGTTAGAATACCGGCCTGTCACGCCGGGGGTCGCGGGTTCGAGTCCCGTCCGCTGCGCCATATTCGGCAACCTGGAACACTGAACGCCAGGTCGCCACAAGAAGCCCGCTCATTGAGCGGGCTTTTTTTTGCCTGCGATTTGACCTCCCGTCACCTTGCCATGTGCACTGCAGGGTCATCCTGAACGGTGGGTACGCCATGACGTGGCGGAATACCCCCATGCCCATTGGTCGATTGCGCCTCCTGCCGCTTAAACGGTTATCTATGCCACGCGAAGACTTCCAGGCGAGCTACCGCAGCAGGACGCTGTGGTGCCCGCTCTCTAACAATGGCCTGTCAAGGCGATAAAAATAGTCTGCAAGGGGAATGGCACTTGATGAAATATCCACTGCGTCCGTTGGTGTTCTGGCCAACGTTCCTGATCCTGCTGGCGGCAGTGATCGCCAGCTACATTGACCTGAATGCGTTCCTGACGGTCAGCAAACAGCTCAACAGCCTGATCCTGAACAACTTCTCCTGGTTGTTCAGCGCCGGCTCGTTCGCCATGGTGGTGTTGACTGCGATTGTCTACCTGTCGCCGCTGGGCAGGGTGCGTATCGGCGGCGAAGATGCCCAGCCCCTGCTGAGCAAGTGGCGCTGGTTCATGGTGGCGCTGTGCACCACCCTGGCGGTCGGTGTGTTGTTCTGGACCACCGCTGAACCGCTCTATCACCTCTACGGCCCCCCCACCAGCCTGCCCATCGAAGCAGGCAGCGGCGCGGCCAAAAGCTTTGCCATGTCGACGATGTTCCTGCACTGGACCATCACCCCCTACGCCATCTACCTGGTGCCCTCGCTGGTGTTTGCGCTGGTGTTCTACAACCGCCGCGGCAACTTCTCGATTGGTGCCATGCTCGAGCCGCTGCTGGGCGAGGCGCGGGTCAAGCGCTATGCCGGGTTGATCGACACCCTGGCGATGTTTGCCCTGGTGGCCGGCATGGCTTCGTCCCTGGGCACTGGCGCGCTGACCTTGTCGGGTGGCCTGAGCCAGTACATCGGCGGCGAAACCACACCCCTGCGCCTGGCGATCATCATCGCGATCATTGTCATCACCTTTGTCGCCTCGGCCGCCAGCGGCCTGCAGCGCGGCATTGTGATGCTGTCGTCGTTCAACACCTGGATCATGCTGGCCCTGGGGCTGTTCGTGCTGTTGTGCGGACCGACCCTGTACATGTTCAGCCTGGGCGTCGAGTCCCTGGGCATCTACCTCGACACCTTCTTCAGCCGCAGCCTGTTCACCGGCGCCGCCAGCGGCGACACCTGGCCACAGAGCTGGACCGTGTTCTACTGGTCGGTGTGGTTTGCCTGGGCACCGGTGAGTGCGCTGTTCCTCGGCAAGATCGGCCGCGGCTACACCGTGCGCGAATTCATTCATATCAACATGCTGTACCCGGCGTTGTTCACCGCGGTGTGGATCTGCATCTTCTCCGGCACCAGCCTGTACTTCGACGCCCTGGGCGACGGCAGCCTCAACCGCGTGTTGAACGAGCAGGGCGTGGAACATGTGCTGTACCAGATGTTCCAGCAATTGCCGGCCAGCGCCTTGATGGTCGCGTTCCTGCTGTTCGTGGCGTTCATCTCCTTCGTTACCGCCGCAGACTCCAGCACCGATGTGATCGCCAACCTGTGCAGCAAAGGCGTGACGGCCGACTCCGACCTGGACGGCAACCCGACATTGAAGATTGTGTGGGGGGTGATTATCGGCACGGTGTCGTGGGTGATGGTCGCCTTCATCGGCATCGACGGCGTGAAGATGCTCTCCAACCTCGGCGGTCTACCGGGGATGATCCTGGTGCTGCTGGCCAGTACCTCGCTGATCTTCTGGCTGAAGAACCCCGCGTTACTCGAGGTGAAACGCCAGCAGCCCGTCAGCGAACCCGACGTGCGTGACGCCGACCCCGTCGCGGCATACGCCCGCTAACTCATGAAACTGTGTGCCTCCCCACGCGCTCCCTGGCGGGCGCGGGGGAGTCGTTTGTTTGCAATAAACGCGTTTGGAGCTACCGATGGAAATCGTTACCGAGTTTGCCTACAAGGTCCGTGAAATCGAGCATTGCCTGATCCCCTTGAAGGACGGCACCCAACTGGCCGCGCGCATCTGGCTGCCGGAAGTCGCCGGTTTGCAGACCTTTCCGGCGATCCTGGAATACCTGCCGTACCGCAAGCGCGACGGCACTGCCGTGCGCGATGCGCTGACCCACCCGTGGATGGCGGGCCAGGGTTATGTGTGTGTGCGCGTGGACATGCGTGGCAACGGCGAATCCGAAGGCCTGATGGCCGACGAATACCTGTTGCAGGAGCAGGACGACGCCCTCGAAGTGATCGACTGGTTGTGCCGGCAACCCTGGTGCGACGGCAACGTCGGCATGATGGGCATCTCGTGGGGCGGCTTCAACGGCCTGCAGGTCGCAGCGCGCCAGCCAGAGGCGTTGAAGGCGATCATCACCTTGTGCTCCACCGATGACCGCTTTGCCGATGACATCCACTACAAGGGCGGCAACCTGCTGATGGAGAACTTCGGCTGGGCCGCGACCATGCTCAATTTCAGCGCCGCGGTGCCCGATCCCCTGCTGGTGGGCGACGCCTGGAAAACCCTCTGGCACCAGCGCCTGGAGGGCATGCCGCTGCTCGCCGAAACCTGGCTGAAACATCAGACCCGCGATGACTATTGGCGCCACGGTTCGGTGTGCGAGGACTATTCGAAGATCAAGGCGGCGGTGTACGCCGTCGGTGGCTGGGGCGATGCTTACCGCAACACGGTCTCGCGCCTGATGGAGCACCTGCCGGGGCCGAGGAAGGCCATGATCGGCCCGTGGATTCACAAGTATCCGCATTTTGCCGTGCCGAATCCGGCCATCGGCTTCCTGCAAGAAGCCCTGCGCTGGTGGGATTACTGGCTTAAAGGTATCGAAAATGGCGTGATGGACACTGCCGCCTGCACCTTTTACCTACAGGATATTCTGTCACCCAAAGGCAGTTACGCCGAGCGTCCCGGCATTTGGGTGCAGACCTCGGGCTGGCCGGACCCGCAAGTGCAGTGGCGCGATTTCAGTCTCGACGAGCGCGGCCTCACGCCCGGCAATCACGCATTGGCCGCGCCCCGCAGCGTGTGCTCGCCGCTGACCACCGGCTTGCACCAGGGTGAATACTGCGCCATCTGGTTTGGCCCCGACGGGCCGACGGACCAGCGTCGCGATGATGCCCACTCGCTGTGCTTCGACTCGCAGCCGCTGACCGAACCCTTAGCGCTGTTGGGCGATGTGCGCCTCACGTTGCGCCTGGCCAGCGATACGACCTGTGGGCAATTGGTCGCGCGCCTGAATGCGGTGGCGCCGGATGGGCAGGTCACGCAGATCAGTTATGCCGTACTTAATCTCACTCTTCGCGAAGACTTTTCCCACGTCACACCGGTAGTTCCGGGTGAAGCGATGGACGTGCAGCTGAGCCTCGATCATATCGGCATGCGTTTGCCGGCCGGCTATCGCTTGCGCCTGGCCCTGAGCACCGCAAGTTTCCCGTTGCTGTGGCCGAGTCGCGAGCTGACCACGCTGACCTTGCTGCCGGGTGTGCAAAGCCTGCAACTGCCGGTATTCGTCGGCGACGCGGTGGACTGCCCGTTCGAGGCGCCGCAATCGGCACCCCCGGCGGCCCTGGAAGTCTTGCGTGCCGCCGCGCCGAAACGCACCTTGACCGAAGACGTGGGCAGTGGCGAAGTCTGCGTGAAGATCGAAGACGACCTGGGGGCCGTGCGCTTTACCGATCACGGCCTGTCCGTGGACCAGCGCTGCACCGAGCAATATCGCACCTTGCCCTGGGACCCGCTGTCCACCCGTGCCGATATCCAGTGGCACTATCGGGTGGGCCGCGATGCCTGGGAGGTGGAGGTGGAAAGCCGCCTGAGCGTGCACGCCGATGCCGAGTGGTTCTACGTCGAGGCGGAGCAGACGGCCTGGGAGAACGGCCAGTTGGAACACCGTCGGCAATGGAGCAAGCGCGTGGCCAGGGTCGCGCTGTGAGTCAGCAACTGGCAGGATGCCTGGCCACGTGATCTCTGCGGGCCCGGCCAAACCCGGGCCCGTTCTGCCATTGGAACCGCTTATGTCACGCCGAAACGTCGACCTTCCGCCCCTCAACTGCCTTCAGACGTTCGAAGCGGCGGCCCGTCATTTGAGTTTTACCCAGGCTGCCCATGAACTGAACCTGACCCAGAGCGCGGTCAGCCGCCAGATCAAGCGTCTGGAAGAAGACCTGGCGCGCCCGTTGTTCTACCGGCTGGCACTGGGATTGAGCCTGACGCCCGCCGGGGTTCGCTACTTTCGGACCGTCCAGCGGCTGTTGCGCGAACTTGACCGCGAGTCCGCCGAGTTGCGTCGGCGCGGCGCCGATCGCCAATTGACCCTGGCCAGCACGCCGACCATCAGTTCGATCTGGCTCGCCGGCCTGCTGCCGGAGTTCCAGCGCGAACACCCGGACCTGGATATCCGCATTCTGTGCAGCGAAAGTCCTGATCATCTCGATGTGAGCGAGTACGACCTGGGCCTGTTCTATCACCTCGATGAGCTGCCGCCACCCCACGACCTGGAACTGTCGCCGGTGTTCGCGCGCGAGCAGGTCATCGCCGTGTGCAGCCCCGGTTATATCGAGCGTCACGGCCCGATCAGCGACGTGCAACAGTTGCTGCATGCCCATACGTTGCTGATCGTCGAGGACCACTCCCATGACTGGCTGACCTGGACCGACTGGTTCGCCGATGTCGGCGCCCATTACCACACCCCGCGTCATGCATTGCGCACCAACAGCTATCAACTGTTGATGCAATCGGCGGTCATGGGCCACGGCGTGGCCCTGGGCTGGAAGAGTCTGCTGATGGGCGAGCTGGCTGCCGGTCGCCTGCAGATGGCCTTGCCCCAAACCATGCACAGCCGGGGTCGCCTGCACCTGATGCAGCCGCACCACCGCAACCTGCCCTCGGCTGCGCGCAGCTTTCGCCAATGGTTGCTGGCCCAGGCCAGCCATATGAACGACGCCCTCTAACCTTCGACTTGCCACCATGAACCTGACTTTCCTGACCTTCCCCGCGCTGTACAGCGCGACCATCCTGATGCTCACCGGCAACGGGCTGTTTTTCAGTTTTATCGGCCTGCGCTTGAGCAGTCAGGGCATCAACGAGCTGTGGATCGGCGCGCTGACGGCGGCGTACTACGGTGGCATGGTCTGCGGGGCCAAGTTCGGCCACCGCATGATCGCGGGCGTCGGGCATGTGCGCTCGTATGTGGCGTGTGCAGGCGTCGCTACCATCATCGTGCTGCTGCATGTGCTGTTCGAGCAGTTGGCGTTCTGGCTGGTGCTGCGATTCGTGATGGGCCTGGTCATGATGAACCAGTACATGGTCATTGAAAGCTGGCTGAACGAGCAGGCGGAAAACAACCAGCGCGGCGCGGTGTTTGCCGGCTACATGGTGGCGGTGTCCCTGGGCTTGATGTTGGGGCAGGGCGTATTGATCTGGCGCCCGGAGCTGGATTTCAAGCCGCTGATAATCGTGGCGATCTGCTTTGCCGCGTGCCTGCTGCCGGTGACCATGACCAAGCGTCTGCACCCGGCCAAGCTGGTGGCGGCGCCGCTGGAAGTGGGGTTTTTCTGGCGGCGGGTGCCGCAGGCGCTGACCACCGTGTTCGTCACCGGCCTGATGATCGGCGCGTTTTACGCGTTGGCTCCGGTATTCGCCACGCGCAACGGCCTGAGCACGGCCCAGGCCAGTACCTTCATCGCGGTGTCGATCTTTGCCGGGCTGTGCGGGCAGTGGCCGATCGGCTGGCTGTCGGATCGCATTGATCGGTCCCGGTTGATCCGTAGCTGCGCCCTGGCCCTGGGGCTGGTGGTGATTCCGCTGTGGGGGCTGGTGCAACTGCCGTATGCCTTGTTGCTGGTGTTCGGCTTTCTCAGCGGTTTGCTGCTGTTCACGCTGTACCCGCTGGCGGTAGCGCTGGCCAATGACAACGTCGAACAGCCCCGGCGCGTGCCCTTGAGCGCGATGATGCTGGCGACCCACGGGATTGGCGCGTGCCTGGGGCCGATGCTCAGCGGCGCACTGATGAACAGCTACGGCCACGGTGCGTTCTACATTTTGTTTTCGGCCTGCGCGCTGTTGCTGATCTGGCGTGTACAGCCCAAGCAGGTCACCGGCGAGTATCGGGTCGAAGGCGCGCCGTTGCACCACGTGGCCATGCCGGAACATCCGATGGGGGCCATGGCTGCAGTGCTCGACCCACGGGTGGACGAGATCCCCGAAGAACTGGTGATCAACGACCCGGTACCCGATACCCGAGCCTGACGCCTACTTGGCTTTTTTCTTGCGCGTCTGGCGCGTGGCCAGGTGCTCGAAGCAAAATGAGGCGGTGCCGAACACGGCGATTATGGTCAGGACGAGCATGCCGAGGGTTGAGCTTTCCATGGAAAATGCCTACGTGATGGAGTAGGCATCCACGGTAGTTTCGCGCCGAAAATGGCTCAATAGACCCGACGCAATCCTTACGGCGCCGGGCCCGTTATTACGCACTCTTTACGGGTTGTTGCGGCTGTGACGGTAATCGCTGATCGCTTCGTACACCGCCTTGCGCAAGCGGTTGATACCGCCGATGGGGCGATGCTCTGCCACACCGAACCAGGGGTTGAACGACTGGTTGTCACACGCCAGGTTCTGCTCGGGGGTATCGAAATCCTGGGCCGGGATGCGCACCTTGGCCACGCTCTCATAGGGCGCATCGCTCTCCTGCCATTCGATACTGGTGTCTTCGATCGGCATGAATTTCTGCGGGTTCTGTCGCTGGATCTGCAGCACGAAACACGCCGGCACGCGGTCGGTGGACAACTGTTGGCTCAAGGCGCTGCGCAGGAAGTTGGGCAGGTCCTGGTTCTGTTTGGGCAGCACGTATTCCGGGCAATCCTGCGGATCGGGTGCCACGCGGAACTTGGCGTTGGCCGCACCGAACTTGTAGGGCGATACCGAAAAGTAGGTGGTCTGCGTCGGGCTGGCAGGGGCGGGTGCCAGGGTCGCCAGGGCGATAAACAGATGCCGTACCTGCCAACTGCGCGGGTCGACCTTGGGGAAGAACGCGAGGACTTTCTTGCCATCCGCTTGTGCGCCGATGTTCTGCGCGTATTCCGCCACATCGCTGACAAAGAAATTCGGGTGGCTGAACATCACGAAGTCCTGCTCTGTGCGGTTTTGCTGATCCGCCAGCAGTTGTTTGCCCGGCACATCCAGCAACTTCAGCGCCATGCCGCGGGCATCGCGGATGCTGTCGAACTGCGGGTAGGCGTTGCCGTTGGACAGCCGAATCAGCGCCTGCCAGGTCTTGCCCGGCTCGGCGAACACGCCCTGGCGCAAGGCCGGGTCCAGGTCCGCCAGCACACTGACTTCGGCCTTCACACAGCCATGCGCCTTGGCGTGAGCATCGCGCAGGTAGCGCGTGCCTTCGCGGTGCTGGTCAACGATGCGCACCGCTGTCTGGATAATGCCCTGGGTCATCGCCGCTTCATCTTGCGGGACCTGCTCGTTCGGTGATACCGGGCCACTGTGCTGCCAGGCGTACCAGGCGGTCGCGGCGAGCCAGCCGAGCAGGCCCAGGCCCACCAGCCACAGCAGGGTCTTGCCGAGCCACGCGCCGAGGCGCAGCCAGAGACGGGAGAGCAGGGAAGGTCGGTCGTATCGAGATCGGATAATCATGGCAGTTGTTGCTCCAGCGGGCCGCCCAGCACTTTCAGGTATTCCAGCAGCGCCCAGCGTTCCTGCGGCAGCAAGCCGCGGCCGATAACGCCGTTGCCACGTTGGCCGGCACGGAATTCGTGACCGCTGTTGTGGTTGCCGGTGAGTTTTGTATCGAACAGGAAGGCGTTCTTGAACACGGCAGTCTGGAAGCCCAGATGGCGCGGGTCATAGTCGAACGTGCCTTTATAGAAGGTGGTGCTGCGCTCGTCCTGGGGCGAGAGCAATTGGTAGATCGTCGGCACCGAGCCGTTGTGCAGGAACGGCGGGGTGGCCCACACGCCGGCCAGCGGACGGGCCTTGTAGGCGCGCAGCTCACGCACGCCGATGGGCAGCCCATAGCCATCCAGCTGCGGGCGCTCGGCGGGGGTGACGCCGGCGGCGCGATAGGCGTGCTCTTCAACGAACGCCGTGACGTAGGCCAGGCCCTTGGCCACGGACATTTTTTTCAGGTCCAGTGGCTCGGTCGGCGTGGGGTGCAGCTCGACATTCAACTTGGCCAGCTCCGCCGGGTCCCACTGCAGGGCGCTGAGGTCATAGCGCTGGTCGGCAATGTTGCTGGCGGTGCCGGGGTCGGTGCCGATGTACTCCACCGGGAGCATTTTCAGTTGCTGGACCGGGCGGCCGTTTTCCTGGGTGACGGTCGGCACATGGCAACCGGCGCAGTTTTCCGCGAACAGTGCGCGGCCCTGGGCGGCGAGGGGCTTGTCGATGGCGCCGAACAGGTCTTCCGGCCAGGTCGGCGGTTTGAGCCGTTGCAGGGTTTCTTCGATCAGGTTGAGGTCGCGTACGCGCACGCTCGATGGGTAGCGCGCGTCACCCTGGAGCGGTTGGCCGGCGCTGTCGAAGAAGGTCAGGGTGGCGCCTACACCGAGGGCTTCGCCGATATTGCGCGCCATCGGCTGCTGGGCCGAGCCGTTCCATTGCACCCAGTCGAAGGTCCAGATATCCCACAGGTGCGGGTAGTCCACTGGCGCATTGGCGACGCGATAGTTGTCCGGCGAAATCGCGTCGCCGAAGCTGGCATTGGCGATGCGACCAAACGCGTCGGTACGGCCCGGGCCTTCTTCGGTGGGGTAGAGGCCGCGGTGGGTGTCGTTCCAGGCAACTTTCAGGAACTGGTTCAGCGACTGCTTGAAGTCCTGGCGCAGTTGGCTGTGCTGGGCATCGTACTGATCGCCGAGCACCTTGCGCGCGAAGCGCTCGAACTTCCACGGGTTGTAATACGTTGCCGCGAGGCTGGCGACGAGGGCCTGGCCGAAACTGCCGCCGCGCAACGTGGGCACACTGGACGGCAGCACATGCTGGGCCGAGCCGCCATCGATGCGCAGGGCCTGGCCCTTGAAGTGCAGCTCGCCGGTGTGACAGGCGGCGCAGGTGATGTCCAGGTATTCAACGCTGCTGCCGGCGTTGGTGTGCCGGGCAAACCCCACCGGCAGGTTGCCGGGGTTTTGCGCGGTGGGCACCTGTTTGGGGTCGACCAGGAAGCCGAAGCGCGCCAGGTACTCCGGCGTGGCGAAGCGCTGTTCGGAAAACGGCAGTTCCAGGGCAGTGAACCAGTTGTAATGCAGGCCCTTGACCTGGGTGCCCTGGGGCGTGAAGTAATAGGTCTGGCGGTCGACGGCACTCCATTGATCCTGGTAGTGCACCTGCTCCACGGGCACGTATTCCGGCAGCCTGGGGTTGAGGGTGTAATAGATCACCACGGCCAGGGCGAGCCCCAGCAGGATGAATATCAACAGTAAAACACGGGAAAAAATGCGCAAGATAACTATCCTTGTCGAGTTGTCGCGTTGTTATGCCACTACGCCATAAGTGCGGCAAGTGGCCATGAGCCTGGTAGTAGGCGGTCCCACGATCCTTCGCGGGTCCCCATAATGAATGAAAATGCTTTTAAACACGTGAACTTATCGGAAGTTTCCTGCTCACATGCCGGTAGCCATTGGTCGTGGCCGCCTGATAAGCTCGCGACTTAATTCGAATGCCCTTTTGGCGCATGAACAAGGAAATAGCATGAAACAGCATCGGTTGGCGGCGGCGGTGGCCCTGGTTAGCCTGGTACTTGCGGGTTGTGATTCGCAGACCAGCGTAGAGCTGAAAACCCCGGCGCAGAAAGCTTCCTACGGTATCGGCCTGAACATGGGCAAAAGCCTTGCCCAGGAAGGCATGGATGACCTGGATTCCAAAGCGGTAGCCCAGGGCATCGAAGATGCCGTCGGCAAGAAAGAGCAGAAGCTCAAAGACGACGAGCTGGTTGAAGCGTTTGCCGCACTGCAGAAGCGTGCAGAAGAACGCATGACCAAGATGAGCGAAGAGTCGGCAGCCGCCGGCAAGAAATTCCTCGAAGACAATGCCAAGAAAGACGGCGTAGTCACCACCGCTTCCGGTCTGCAGTACAAGATCACCAAGAAAGCCGACGGCCCTCAGCCTAAGCCGACTGACGTGGTGACTGTGCACTACACCGGCAAGCTCACCAACGGCACCACCTTTGACAGCTCCGTGGATCGCGGTAGCCCGATTGACCTGCCGGTCAGCGGCGTGATCCCGGGTTGGGTCGAAGGCCTGCAACTGATGCACGTAGGCGAGAAGGTCGAGCTGTACATCCCGTCCGACCTGGCCTACGGCGCACAGAGCCCGAGCCCGGCGATTCCAGCCAACTCGGTGCTGGTATTCGACCTGGAGCTGCTGGCCATCAAGGACCCAGCCAAGGCTGAAGCCCCTGCAGCACCTGCCGCCAAGAAGTAAACGGCACCCGAACACTCAACGCCCCGTCTCGACGGGGCGTTGTTGTTTCTGGCCGTCGGAAAACGCGTGCTTCCCTGTAGGAGTCGGCTTGTCGGCGAAAAGCGCTGAGCCACTGCATTTTCTCCAGAATACTGGCGTAATCGTTGACACTCATGGCTGGCAAGCCAGTACCTGCAGAAATCTGATCGAACCCATGATGGGGCGTGGAGTCTGATATAAGACTCGAGTACGGGTAGCCGCACATCTACGCCAAGTCAATGAAATCTTGGGTTTTTTTAATGTGCGCAAAAAACGCCCGATCTGACTGCAAGCCTTGTACTGCGTGGCTTTCAGCCGGAAAAATAGGCTCTGTTCACAAGGTTATCCACAATTTGTGTGGATAACCTTTTATGTCGCCTGGAACTGGAGTGACGAATGAAACCACCCTTCAATTTCACCCGCTTCTTGCCCATGGCCGCCCGCTTGCTTGGTCGTGGGCGTTTGCCGACCCTGCTGTTCGCCGTCGCCGCCAAGGGCTCGAGCCAGGGTAATCGCCTGGGCAAGCTCAAGGATGATCTGAAGTTGCTCCAGGCCCTGTGCCTGGCCTACTGGCGCGGCGAGTACCGTGCAATCAGCCCCAAGGCACTGATCTCGGTGGTAGCGGGGTTGATGTACTTCCTCAGCCCGATCGATGCGATACCGGACTTCATTCCGGTGTTCGGCATGCTCGATGACATCGCCGTGCTGGCGTGGGTCATGAAGACCCTCGACGGTGAGTTGAGCGCCTTTCGCGCCTGGCGCGACGCGCAGCGTCCGGAAAAACTCGCGGTGGTCGAGCGACTGCCAGCCACGCCTGCCTTGCTCGCCAAGGAAAACCCGCAAAAAAACTGATCATACGGATATCCCCCTGCGACCTTTGTGGCTGTTAGGATTACACTCCTAAGGAAAGAACTTACGCTGTAAGTGTTGTGATCCTACGGGGCAGTCATGGATATTCAGATAATTTCACGCAATGGCGAGCCCGAATACGCGGTTTTGCCATGGGACCAGTACCAGGCGCTGCTAAAAGCTGCCGGTCAGCCACACCCCGCACCGCCTCCTGCTGTTACTGCCCACGCCGCCCCCGCTGAGGATATGCGCCCGCTCGCAGACCTGCGCGGCTTGCGCGAGGCCAAGGGCCTGGCCATCGAGACCCTGGCCCGCACCGTGGGTATCAGCCCCTCGTATCTTGGATTGATCGAAAGTGGTGAGCGCCAGCCGGATGCCGCGATTCGCCGCAGCCTGGCCTGGGAATTGGGCGTTGCAGGTTGGAGGGATGAATCTTGAGCTTACGTATCAGCCGTCAACACTGGGATGGGTTACTCAACGAACTGGACCAGGCGCGCCGCCAGCGCCATTTGCTGACCTACCGCGCGCTGCTGGAGCGCCTGCAATTCCCGACGCCGGCCATGCAAACCCTGGCCGCGGCCCTGGAACACCTTGCGGCGCTGGACGCCAAGGCCGAGCAGCCGTTGCGCAGCTCACTGGTGATCAGCCAGGGCGCGAGTCGCCTGCCGCGTACCGGCTTTTTTGAATGCGTGGAGCGCCTGGGTCGGTTCAGCGGGCCGTCCGATGGGGTGGCCGCAGCCTCCTGGCATGCCTCGGAGGTGGTGCGGGTGTTTGAATACGAGTACCCCGAATCCGCCGAGGCTTAAAGCGCCTGGGGCTGCATGTCCATGCTGTCGATCACATGAATGCTGTAGCCGGCCACATCCTTGGCATGGTGTTTGGCTTGCGATGCCATCTCGGCCAACTGGCTGGCATCGAGTTGTCCACAGGCCTGTGGATATAAGTGCACCACGCCGATCGACAGTGACAGCAACGCGAACTCCTGACGCACGCCCTGGCGATTCAACGCCACGAAGCAGCCAGCGTCGAGGTGCTCGGCGCGATAGAAACGCCGGCATTGGGTATGGAAATCATCCAGCAACTGGTTGAGACGCTTGCGCCAATCCTGCGGCCCCAGCACCAGCAAAAAATCATCCCCGCCAATGTGTCCGACAAAGTCGCGGCTCGGGTCGACTCGGTCGTTCAGGCACTGCGCCAGGCACAGCAACACCTCATCCCCACGCCCATAACCGTAGATATCGTTGAAGGGCTTGAAGCTGTCGATGTCCACGTAGCAGATCACCGACTCGCGCTGCTGCTGCAACAACCGTGTGAGGCATTGCTGGATCGGCACGTTGCCTGGCAGCAGGGTCAGCGGATTGGCATAGCGCGCTTGCTGGATTTTCAGCTCGGTAATCAGCTTGAGCACATCGATCACCCGGCCCAGCCCCAGGTAGTCGCCATTGAGGGTGATGATGAAGTCTTCTTCGATGCGCTGCCGCGCGCGGCTGGTCAGCAGGCGGCTGACCTGTTGCAGCGACTGGCTCAACTCCACCGCCAGAAAATCATCGCTCATCAAGCGGCTGATCGGTTTGCGCGCAAACAGGTCGGTGGCGAACGGCTTGAGCAGTGCATCCGACAGCGAATGCCGATGCACGATGCCGACCGGGTGGCCGCGCCCGTCCAGCACTGCCAGCGAGTTGAGGTTGGCCTGGCGGCGGAATGACTCCAGTACCTGGGCGGTGGCGGTGTCCTGGTCCACCGCCGGCTGTTCGTTGAGCAGCGCGCTGAGGTCGCTGCCTTCTTCGCTGAGGGCGATGTTGGCGTTGTCCGGCTTGGGCAGCATCAGGCGCGCCTCTTGCGGCGGCTGTTCCTGCGGGCGGCAGAGCAGGTAGCCCTGGACCAGGTCGACGCCCATCTCCGTCAGCACAGCCAGCTCTTCCGCCAGCTCGATGCCCTCGGCAATCACCTGGGCCCGGGAAGCCCTGGCGATCTGCAGGATGGAGCCGACAAACTCGCGCTTGAGCGCATCCTGGTGAATGCCGTCGATAAAGTGCCGGTCGATCTTTACGTAGTCCGGGCGCAGCTCCGACCACAGCCGCAGGCTGGAATAGCCGGCGCCCAAATCATCCAGCGCGATGGCGAAACCCATGTTGCGGTAATGGTGCAGGGCGGTCTGCAGCAGGTCGAAGTCGTCGGTGGGCGTCTGCTCGGTGAGTTCGATCACCACCTGGCTCGGCGGGATGCCAAAGTCGCGCAGCAGTTGCAGGGTGCGCCCTGGTTGGTGCGCGGTTTCCATCAGGGATTCCGGCGAGATATTGAGAAACAGCTTGCCCGGCAGCTTCTGTTCACTGAAGCGTCGGCACGCGCTTTCGCGGCAGGCGATTTCCAGTTCACTGAGGCGTCCCGCGTGGCTGGCCACCGAAAACAGGGCGACAGGGGAGTGCAGGGGGCTGTTCGAGGGGCCACGACTGAGGGCTTCGTAGCCGAGAATGCGCCGTTCAGACAGGCAGATGATCGGTTGGAACAGGCTGTGCAAACTGCCTTGAGCCAGGATAGAGCCCAATGCATTCAGCTGTTCGGTCATGGTCATGGCGATCTCGATCGAAAAAAAAGGACCGCAGGCATGACGCCTGCGGTCCTTCATTTCACGACAGAATGATGTCTATATGATGACACTCCAAGGAGCGATCACATTAAATCGCCATCATTTATTGCTTGGCCACCTGCTTGGTGATCTTCAGGTAGTCCAGCAGGATCCGGCCCGTCTCGGCCAGGTAAGCGTCGTCTTCCGGCTTGGTTTTCTCGGCTTCGGCCGGCAGCGCATCTTCATCTTCTTTTTTCAGCTCCTTGAGTGGATCTTCACCCTTGGCCTTGCGGCGGATGTTTTCCAGTACCAGTTGCTGGTTTTCGATGTCGGTGTGCTGCTTGCGACGATCCACTTCGTTGAGGCTGACGGTTTTTTCTTCCATCAGCTTCTTGGCCAGGGCCAGCTTGTCGCGGATGAACACGAACTCGGCATCCTTGGCGGAGCGGGTGTCGTGGTCAGCCTTGAGCTGTGCCAGGAACGGCTTGAACGGATCGGACGCCGGCTTGATCGCAGGACGGATGGTGTCCCACGGCATGGCTTCCGGCAGGGCGCTTTCGCCGATTTCCTTGGTGTCGATGATCGACGGGAAATCAATGTCCGGCAGTACGCCCTGATGCTGGGTGCTCTGCCCGGAAACCCGGTAGAACTTGGCCAGGGTCAGTTTCAGTTCGCCATGGTTCAGCGGCTGAATGGTCTGCACGGTGCCTTTGCCGAAGGTCTGGCCGCCGATGATCAGTGCACGGTGGTAGTCCTGCATGGCGCCGGCGAAAATCTCCGACGCCGAGGCCGAGAGACGGTTGACCAGCAGCGCCATCGGCCCTTTGTAGAAGGCCCCCGGGTTTTCATCTTCGAGCACGTCGACACGGCCGTCAGCGTTGCGTACCAACACGGTCGGACCCTTGTCGATAAACAGGCTGGTCAGCTCGGTGGCTTCCTGCAGGGAACCGCCGCCGTTGTTGCGCAGGTCGATGACCACGCCGTCGACTTTGTCTTTCTGCAGTTCCGTGAGGATTTTCTTAACGTCGCGCGTGGTGGACTTGTAGTCCGGATCGCCAGCACGGAAGGCCTTGAAGTCCAGGTAGAAGGCCGGGATTTCAATCACGCCCAGCTTGTAATCCTTGCCATCCTGCTTGAGGTTGAGGATTTTCTTCTGCACGGCCTGGTCTTCGAGCTTCACCGCTTCACGGGTGATGGACACGATCTTGCTGGTCTGGTCGTTCGGTGCATTGGTGTGCGGAATAACTTCCAGGCGCACCACGCTGCCTTTCGGCCCACGGATCAGCTTGACCACTTCGTCCAGGCGCCAGCCGACCACATCGACCATCTCTTTGTCGGCCTGGGCCACACCGATGATCTTGTCGGCCGGGGCCACTTGCTTGGTCTTGTCCGCCGGACCTGCCGGCACCAGGCGCACGATCTTGACCTGGTCATTGTCGCTTTGCAGGACGGCACCGATGCCTTCCAGCGACAGACTCATATTGATATCGAAATTTTCCGCGTTATCTGGCGACAGATAATTGGTGTGCGGATCGTAGGACATCGCGAAGGTGTTGATGTAGGCCTGGAAGATATCTTCGGCACGGGTCTGGTCCAGACGTGCCAGCTGATTCTTGTAGCGCTTGGTCAACAGCTCCTGGATCGCCTTGGGCTCTTTGCCGGCGATCTTCAGGCGCAGCACTTCGTCCTTGACGCGTTTGCGCCACAGGTCGTCGAGCGCGGCGGTGCTGGTCAGCCAAGGCGCGTCCTTGCGATCCACCAGAAGGGTTTCCTTCTGGGTGAAGTCGAGCTTGTCGACGCCTTTGTCCAACTCACCCAGGGCGAAGTCCAGACGCGCTTTGACGCGGTCCAGGTAACGCTTGTAGATGGTGAAGCCGGGCTGCAGGTCGCCGCTCTTGAGGAAGTCGTCGAACTGGGTCTTCCACTTGTCGAACTCAGCGATATCGCTGGCCAGGAAGTAGCTGCGCGACGGATCCAGCAGCTTGAGGTAGCTGTCGTAGATGATCACCGAGCGCGCATCGTCAAGCGGCGGCTTGCTGTAGTGATGACGCTTGAGCAACTCGACGACGTTGAGGCTGGCAATCACCTCATCGCGATCAGGCTGAAGGTTGTCCCAGCTGTTGGCTGCGAACGTATTGGTCGACATCGACGCGAAGCCGAGACCAATGAAAAAAGCGAGGGCGGTGCTGGGGAACAAATGCTTCATGCTGATTCGACGCGGGGGCAATTGATAACGCATATTAGGCCGTCTTTGAAGTCGCCGGTTCCATATGGTCCGGTCGCATAATGCAAAAAGCCCGGCGCTACTGCTACGGGCTCAGTCCAGGTTCACTATGGAGGCACTGTGAAAGCATTGCAAGGCGTTGAAGGTCATGTGGAGTGGTTGGAAGAACCAAGTCCTACCTGCGATGTAGGCCAAGTTCGCATTCGCGTGGCGGCTGCGGGCCTCAATCGCGCAGATTTATTACAGCGTGCCGGGCTTTATCCACCACCACCCGGCGCCAGCCATGTGCTGGGCCTGGAGTGTTCCGGGGTGATCAGCGAAGTCGGTGCGGGCTCGTCCTGGCAAGTGGGCGATCGCGTCTGCGCATTGCTGGCCGGTGGTGGCATGGCCGAAGAAGTGGTGGTGGACGCACGGCATGTGCTGCCGGCGCCGGAAGGGCTGTCGCTGGTCGAAGCGGCCGCATTGCCTGAGGTGTACAGCACGGCGTGGCTCAATCTGTTCCAACTGGCGGGCCTCAAGCCGGGTGAAAAAGTCTTGCTGCATGCCGGTGCCAGTGGCGTGGGCTCGGCGGCGATCCAGCTGTGCAAGGCGTTTGGCAGCCCGTGCTGGGTCAGTGTCGGTTCGGCGGAACGCCTGGCGTATTGCGAAGAATTGGGCGCCCAGGGCGGCGTGGTACGTACCGACGGCATCGAAGGGCTGCGGGACTTCGGGCCGTTCGATGTCATCCTCGATCCGGTCGGCGGCAACTACGCCGCGCTGGACCTCAAACTGCTGGCCCTGGACGGTCGCTGGGTGCTGATCGGCCTGATGGGTGGCCGCGAGGCGCAACTGGACCTGGCCCAAGTGCTGGGCAAGCGTGTGCAGTTGTTGGGCTCGACCCTGCGCAGCCGCAGTGATCAGTTCAAGGCGGACCTGTTCAGTGATTTGAGCCAGCACGTGTGGCCGCTGTTCACCGAAGGTCGCTTGAGCCCGCAATTGGCCAAGACGTTCCCGATCAAGGATGCCGAGGCAGCGTTTGAAGCCTTGGCGAGCAACCAGATTTCCGGGAAATTGGTGTTGGTGATTGACGAGACATTGGTCTGACACCGGTCTCCGGCTGAAATGAGATCAAACGGTGGGAGCGGGCTTGCTGGCGAAAGCGGAGTGTCAGATGAAACATTCTTCAC
>NZ_JASCPP010000113.1:0-18934 GCF_029959745.1 Pseudomonas sp. PS01298
TTTTCAATGTGGGAGCTGGCTTGCCTGCGATAGCGGTGGCCCCGACAACCGTGATGCGGGCAGTGCCGACGCCATCGCAGGCAAGCCAGCTCCCACAGAAAAGCAGATCAGTGGCGCAACCTATATTTTCGGCTGCAGCAACAACGCCACCAACGCACTCCACCCCGTCTGGTGCGACGCCCCCAACCCACGCCCGGTTTCGCCATGGAAATACTCATGGAACAACACCAGGTCGCGACTGGCCGGGTCTGCTTCCAATTGCGCATAGCCCGCCATCGACGGGCGCAGGCCATCTTCATCGCGCAAAAACAATCGCGTGAGACGTTGGCTGAGGCTGTCGGCCACTTCTTCAAGGGACGCCAGATAACCGCTGCCCGTCGGGTACTCCACCGAGAAGTTATCCGCGTAGTAGCGGTGAAATTCGCGCAGCGATTCGATCAGCATGTAGTTCACCGGCATCCACAGCGGCCCGCGCCAGTTGGAGTTGCCGCCGTACAGGCGCGAATCGGATTCGCCAGGCTGGTAGCGCGCGCACAAGGTGTCGCCATTCATCTTCAGCCCCAGCGGCTGCTCGGCGAAGGCCTTGGACAAGGAGCGCACACCAAACGCCGAGAGAAACTCGTTGTCATCGAGCATGCGCCGCAGCAAGTCCTTGGTGCGCTCGCCCCGCAACAAGGCCAGCAACAGGCGATTGCCCTGCCCCGGTTCGTTCCAGCGCGACACCAGCTTGGCCAGGTCCGGCCGGTGGTGCATGAAGCCCAGCAGGCGCTCGCGCAGACCTTCAAGGCCCTCATGTTCGCGCTGCTCCAGTACCAGCACCGCGAACAACGGCATCAGGCCGACAATCGAACGCAGGCGTACCGGCTCGCTCTGGCCATCGGGACGGTGCAGCACGTCGTAGAAAAACCGGTCCTGCTCGTCCCACAGTCCTTCGGCGCTGTCATCGACCCGGTTGATCGCGCCGGCGATATAGAGGAAATGCTCGAAGAACTTCACCGCGATATCGACATAGACGACGTTGCGCTTGGCCAGCTCCAGCCCGATGCGCATCAGGTCCAGTGCGTACGCCGCGACCCACGCCGTACCGTCGGCCTGGTCCAGTTGATAGCCCGGCGGCAACGCGGCCGAGCGGTCGAACAAGGCGATATTGTCCAGGCCGAGGAAACCGCCCTGGAACAGGTTGCGCCCCTCGGCGTCCTTGCGGTTGACCCACCAGGAAAAATTCAGCAGCAGCTTGTGGAAGATTCGCTCGAGGAAATCCATATCGCCGACGCCGGTCAGCGCCTTGTCCTGCTGATACACACGCCAACTGGCCCAGGCATGCACCGGCGGGTTGGCATCATCGAACCGCCACTCATAGGCCGGCAGCTGGCCGTTGGGGTGCATGAACCGGTCTTTGACCAGCAGCAGCAATTGTTGCTTGGCATACCCGGGATCAATCAGCGCAAAGGCCACGGCCTGGAAGCCCTGGTCCCAGGAGGCGTACCACGGGTACTCCCAGGTGTCAGGCATGGAGAGGATGTCGAAGTTGGACAGGTGCCGCCAATGGGTATTGCGAAAATGCAGGCGTTCGGGCGGCGGCGCAGGTTGGGCCGGGTCTCCGTCAAGCCACTGGTTCACATCAAAATAGTACAGCTGCTTGGACCACAGCAATCCGGCCAGCGCCTGGCGCTGCACATTGCGCGCGTCGTCATCGGCGATGCCGTGCTGCAAGGCGGCGTAGAACTCATCCGCCTCCAGGCGGCGCAAGTCGAACAGCTTGCGCGCATTGACCTCGGGCGCGTCCGTCGGGGCAAAACGCAGGTACAGGGTTTTATGCTCAAGGCCTGCGAGTTCGAGGCTAAACCGCGCGGCGACCTTGGTGCCGGCGTCGCGGCGAATCGCCGTGGCAACGCCGTCCACCACGTAATCGTTGATGCCATCCTTGAACGGCCCCGGCGTCGGTTGTCCGTCGAGCTTGGGAAAGTTGGTCTGGTTTTCGCAGAATAGCCATTCCACCCCCTCCTGGCCCCAGGCGCTGAGATGGCGATCGTCGAGTTCGTGATGCCGGGCCAGCACCCGATCAGTGTCCAGCGTCAACGCTGGCTTGGGCGCGTCGAAGGTCCAGCTCCAGTCATTGCGCGCCCACAGTTGCGGCAATACCTGCAAGCGCGTTGGCTGTTCGGAGCGGTTGTGGACGGTGACGCGCATGAAGATGTCGTCGGGCGCGTGCTTGGCGTATTCGACGCTGATGTCGCAGTAACGGTTGTCTTCAAACACGCCGGTATCGAGGATTTCATACTCTGCATCGTCCAACCCGCGGCGCCCGTTCTCGGCGGTCAGGTCAGCGTAGGGAAAGGCTGCGTGCGGGTATTTGTAGAGCATGCGCATGTAGGCATGGCTCGGTACGCCATCGACGAAAAAGTACAGTTCCTTGACGTCTTCACCGTGGTTGCCTTCGGCGTTATTCAGGCCGAACAGGCGTTCCTTGAGGATCGTGTCGCGCTCGTTCCACAAGGCCAGGCCCAGGCACCAGCGTTGCGCCTTGTCACTGAAACCGGCAAGCCCATCCTCGCCCCAGCGGTAGGCGCGGCTGCGTGCATGTTCATGGGGGAAATAGGTCCAGGCATCGCCATCGGCGCTGTAGTCTTCGCGCACCGTGCCCCATTGGCGTTCGCTCAGATAGGGGCCCCACTCGCGCCAACGTTCGGCATCCGGCGTCGCCAGGCGTTGGCCTTCAATCGTGTCCAGTATTCGGGTGTTGGGTGTGGCCGTCATTGGGTCCTCCATCGCCTACCAGGTGAGGAGCAGTGTAGAACCCAATGACGCCCGGGTGCACATGAAGACTTAGAAGATCGCGTACGTGTAGTTGAAGATCAGGCGTGTCTGGTCCTGGTCGGCGGTGCCGGTGTTTTTGCCGTGGTAGGTACCGGTACGGAAGGTGGTACCGAAGCCTTTCAGAGGACCGGCCTGCACAACGTAGTCCAGGCGGAAGTCGGTTTCGTTTTCTTTCTGGTCCGGACCACCGGCCACCTTCGACTTGATGTCCGAGCCGTCCAGGTACGCCACGGACGCCTTCAGGCCCGGTACGTAAGCCTTGAAGTCATACGAGTACTGACCGAAGTTGACCTGCTCGCCGGCTCGGGAGAACTGGCCGACCACGGCGTCGGTGAACAGGTAGAAGTCGCTGCCGCCGGCGCCTTGCGCGTGCGGGTCGGCGATGCTGCCCTGGTTGACCCAGACAAAACCGCCATCGTCACCCACACCAATGTGGCCCAGCATCAGGCTGCTGCCGCCCAACTGGTAGGTGAAGGCGGCACTGTAGGTTTTGTTGTCGACTTCGTTGGCGTGCTTGGCGTAACCGCCGTTGTTGTTGAACTGGTAGCCGCTCTCGCCGTTCTTGCCGTCGCTGGTGCTGTCGAAGTAGCGCAGGTCAGTCTTGAACGACTGGTCATTGCCCAGCGGCAGCACGTGGACCAGGCCGAAGTAGTTCTGTTTGTAGAAGTCTTGCAGTTGGGCGTAGTAGTACTGCAACGTCAGGTTTTTCGCGACGACGTTGTCGGAAGAACCAAACGGTTTGTAGTCCAGCCCACCGAACTTGAAGCTGTCGCTGTCGCGCTGGCCACCGGCAACGCTCAAGCCTGTGGAGTTGCTGGAGGCACGGCCTTCGGCGCGGTTCAATTCACCACCGGTGAACGTCACGTTGGGAATGTCGCTGGAGGTGAGGATGCCGCCGTCAAAGGTCTGCGGTGCCACGCGGCTGTCGTTGGAGACCAGGATCGGCAACACCGGCGCCAAGCCACCCCCGACGTGCAACTCGGTCTGGGAAATGCGGAACTTCACGTTACCCGCCGCACGACCAAAGGAATCGGCCGGCTCGGTGCCGTTGTTCTTGGTCGGGAAGAAACTGTTGCCGTTACCCGACAGGCCAGGGCCCGCGGTGTGGCCATCGCCGCCGTCCAGGCGCAGCGCGCCAAAGGCCATGACGTCGAAACCGACACCCAGGGTGCCTTGGGTGTAGCCGGATTTATAGTCGAAGCGCAGCAATGTCGCGGCTTCGCGCAGATCGTTGTTGGTCCCCGAGCGGTTATCCGCGCTGTAGTACATGGTCCGCGAACTGACAGCGGCGTGGCTGTCTTCGAGAAAGCCGCTGTGACCGTTGCCCGTGCCCAGCGAACCGAGCCCGAAATCATCAGCCAATGCGTGTTGTGCAAGAACGGCGGCGGTGATGGATAACGCCAGTGTAGAAATTTTCATTAACGACGGCCCCTAAACATATTTTTATGTGTGCGATGTGCGAAACGACGTTTTCATCCTTGCAAACGTGACGATTCTTTCATGGCGGATGGGGCTGACTCCGTGAAGAATTAGTTAGGAAAGGCTCGGAAAAATGAAATTTCCAGCCGGCCGTTTTTTGTCATATTCGCGTCATCTCATTCATTTGCAGAATGAAGTCCAGAGGAATCTTCGTTTGCAACCTCACCTGCAGCTCAACAAAATCCAGCGAACGGTCACCTTCATCGGCAAAGCCATCAGGAATTTTTCTATGCACACCAGCGCACATGTCAGCCCCGACGAGATCCGCAAGGGCTTTTCCAAGGCCATGTCCGATATGTACCGAGATGAAGTTCCGTTGTATGGGGCGCTGATGGAGCTGGTGGCCGAGACCAATACCCGCGTATTCGAGCGCGAACCGGCCCTGGCGCAACAGCTGCAGCGCACCGGGGAAATCCAGCGCCTGGACCAGGAGCGTCACGGCGCCATCCGCCTGGGCACTGCTGCGGAGCTGGCGACCATCAGCCGCCTGTTTGCGGTGATGGGCATGCAACCGGTGGGCTACTACGACCTGACGCCCGCCGGCGTGCCGGTGCATTCCACGGCGTTTCGCGCGGTACATGAAAGCGCGCTGCAAACCAGCCCGTTTCGCGTATTCACCTCGCTGCTGCGCCTGGAGCTGATCGAAAGTCCTGAGCTGCGCGCCTTCGCCGAAGCGGCCCTGGCCAAGCGGGCGATCTTTACCCCCGGCGCCCTCGCGCTGATCGAACAAGCGGAGCAGGACGGCGGCCTCGACGCCAACGATGCGGAGGCCTTCATCCGCCAGGCCCTGGAGACCTTTCGCTGGCACCACACCGCCACCGTCACCGCCGCACAGTACCAGCAACTCAGCGACCAGCACCGCCTGATCGCCGACGTAGTGGCCTTCAAGGGCCCGCACATCAACCACCTGACCCCGCGCACGCTGGACATCGACCAGGTGCAGGCCGCCATGCCCGGCAAGGGCATCACGCCCAAGGCCGTGATCGAAGGCCCACCCCGCCGTCGTTGCCCGATCCTGCTGCGCCAGACCAGCTTCAAGGCCCTCGACGAACCCATCGCCTTCACCGACGCCCAAGGCAGCCACAGCGCGCGCTTCGGTGAAATCGAACAACGCGGCGTCGCGCTCACCCCCAAGGGCCGTGCGCTGTACGACCAACTGCTGAACGCCGCCCGCGACGAACTCGGCGCTTTCCCCAATGAGGGCAACGCCGCACGCTATATGCAATTGATGGAGCAACACTTCCAGGCCTTCCCGGATGACCACGCGCAGATGCGCGAACACGACCTGGCGTACTTCCGCTACTTCGCCACGGACAAGGGCCTGGCGGCACGCGGCCAAGCCGATCAGCCGCGTACGCTGCCAGCGCTGATCGCGGCCGGTCATGTGGACGTGGAACCGTTGGTGTATGAGGATTTCCTGCCAGTGAGTGCGGCGGGGATATTTCAGTCAAACCTGGGGGACGCGGCGCAGAGCCACTACGCAGCCAATTCGAACAAGGCCGAGTTCGAGAAGGCGCTGGGGCGCCAGACAATCGATGAATTGCAGCTGTACGGCGAGACGCAGCAGCGCTCTATCGATGAGTGCACCCGCGCGCTGCTGGGGTAAAAAGACCGAGTACCCACCCGGCTCACCAGCGCCGTCCTGGCGCCGCAACAGTCCCCAGAGCCGGGTGGGCGGTCGGCATCATAAGCAGCGAAGTGGAAGATGTCCCTCAGACAATTCTGAACAAAAATTACCGTTTCGTTGCAAGCGCACGGCTTATCCCAGCCGCCCCACGATCTCATCTTTGACCAACAAGCGTTTCTTCTTCAGCTTCTCCACGTCCTCATCGCTGGCACTGGCAGACTCCGCCTTCAGCACCGCGGCGTCGGCTGCGTCGTATTGACTGAACAGCGAGTCCAGGCGTTTGTCGCTGGCCCTGCGTTCGTGAACGACTTCCTTGGTAAAACCCAAGTCCTGGTATAGGTCGTGTTTCACTGGCATGGCGTACCTCCGCAAGTTGATCAATGGCTACAGCCTTGAAGCTAGCCCATTCCAAGGGGTCTTGTCATGTCCGGGGTCAAACCATCCCCGTTCGTCGCAACGCCGGCGATGCGATCAAACCTTTGCCGTGCCCTGCCCTCCACTGTAGATCGCACCCTGAGGGAGACCGGTTTCATGACTCACGCTGCCACTGCTGTCGACACCCAATGCATCAATACTATTCGCACCCTGGCCATGGACGCTGTGCAGAAGGCCAATTCCGGCCATCCGGGGACGCCCATGGGCCTGGCGCCGGTGGGATACACATTGTGGAGCCGCTTCCTGCGCTACCACCCGGACCATCCCGACTGGCCCAACCGCGACCGCTTCGTGCTGTCGGTGGGGCATGCGTCGATGCTGCTGTACTCGCTGTTGCACCTGGCCGGCGTGGTCGAGATCGATGCGCATGGCAAGCGCTCGGGGCAACCGGCGATCAGCCTGGACGACATCAAGCAGTTCCGGCAAATGAGCTCCAAGACCCCGGGCCATCCCGAGTACCGCATGACCACCGGCGTGGAAACCACCACCGGCCCCCTCGGCCAGGGCTGCGCCAACAGTGTCGGCATGGCCATGGCCGAACGCTGGCTGGGTCAACGCTTCAACCGCGATGGCAAGGTGCTGTTCGACTACAACGTCTACACCCTGTGCGGTGACGGCGACATGATGGAAGGCATCAGCAGCGAAGCCGCCTCGATGGCCGGGCACTTGAAGCTGGATAACCTGTGCTGGATCTACGACAACAACACCATCAGCATCGAAGGCCATACCGAACTGGCCTTCAGCGAAAACGTGATCAAGCGCTTCCAGGCCTATGGCTGGTACACCTTGCACGTGACCGACGCAAATGACTTGCAGGCCCTGAGCACCGCCCTGGAGACCTTCAAGGCCAACACCGGCGCCCCGACCCTGATCGTGGTCGACAGCGTGATCGGCTACGGCTCGCCCCACAAGCACAACACTGCCGCCGCGCACGGCGAGCCGTTGGGCGACGAGGAAATCCGCCTGACCAAGGCCGCGTACGGCTGGCCGCAGGATTCCAGTTTCCTGGTGCCCGATGAAGCGCGCACAGTGCTGCGTGATGTGCTGCTGGAGCGCAGCCGGCCACTGTATGACGCCTGGAAGCAGCACCTGACGCACCTGGAGCAATATGAACCGGAGCTGGCCGATGAACTGCAGCGCATGCGCGCCGGTGAAATGCCCGAGCATTGGCAGGACGGCTTGCCCAGCTTCGACACCGATGCCAAGGGAGTAGCCAGCCGCGCCGCCGGTGGTGAAGTGCTGAACGCGTTTGCCCAGCAGATCCCATGGTTGCTCGGCGGCTCGGCAGACTTGTCGCCCTCGACCAAGACCAACCTCACCTTCGACGGTGCCGGGCGTTTCAGCGCCGACGACTACAGCGGGCGCAACCTGCATTTCGGCATCCGCGAGCATGCGATGGGCGCGATTGCCAATGGCATGGCGCTGTCTTACCTGCGGCCGTACACCTCGACGTTCCTGGTGTTCAGCGACTACATGAAACCGCCGATCCGCCTGGCGGCGATCATGGAGCTTCCGGTGGTGTTCGTATTCACCCACGACTCGATTGGCGTCGGCGAGGACGGGCCGACGCACCAGCCAATCGAGCATTTGACCCAACTGCGCGCCACACCGGGGTTGCTCACCCTGCGCCCAGGCGACGCGAATGAAACCCTCGAACTGTGGAAAGTCGCCCTGGCACAAACCCATCGTCCGAGTTGCGTGGTGTTGTCGCGCCAGCCGTTGCCGACGCTGGATCGGTCAAAGTACGCACCCGCATCCGGAGCGGCCAAGGGCGCGTATGTGCTGGCCGGGGCTGAGCAGCCTAAAGTCCTGCTGTTGGCGACGGGTAGCGAAGTCAGCCTGGCGGTGGCAGCCTATGAGCAGCTCAAGGCTGAGGGGATCGCCGCGCAAGTGGTCTCGATGCCGAGCTGGGAACTGTTTGAAGAGCAGGACCAGGCCTACCGCGACAGTGTATTGCCGCCCGCCGTGAAAGCACGCGTGGTGGTCGAACAGGCAGGCCCGCTGGGTTGGGACCGCTATGTCGGCCAGACCGGCGCCAAGGTGGTGATGAACAGCTTCGGCGCGTCGGCGCCGTTGGCGAAGCTGCAGGAGAAGTTCGGCTTTACCGTGGAGAATGTGGTGAAGCAGGCCAAGCAACAGATCCAGCAAGCCTGACACGGAAGGCGCCCGGCTTGCCGGGCGCCTACAGGGGGTCAGAGCTCCTTGGCGAGGAAGGCGGCGGTGCGGCTTTTCTTGCTTTTCGCGACCTTCTGCGGCGTGCCACTGGCAACCACCTTGCCGCCCAAATCCCCGGCCCCGGGCCCGATATCAATCACCCAGTCACTCTGGGCCACCACGCGCATTTCATGCTCCACCACGACCACCGTATGCCCCGCGTCCACCAGATGGTTCAACTGGCTGAGCAGGCGGTCGACATCCCGTGGGTGCAAGCCGGTTGTCGGCTCATCCAGCACATATAACGTGGCGCCGCGCGCATTGCGTTGCAGCTCGGTGGCTAGCTTGATGCGCTGCGCTTCACCCCCCGACAGCTCGGTCGCCGGCTGGCCCAGGCGCAGGTAGCCCAGGCCGATATCGCGCAGTACTTGCAATGAGCGCAGTACGCCAGGCTCCTCGGCAAACACCTCTACCGCCTGTTCCACCGTGAGCCCCAGCACCTGGGCGATGCTCAGGCCTTGCCATTGGATCGCCAGGGTCTCGGGGTTGTAGCGCGCGCCGTGGCAGGTCGGGCATGGCGCATACACGCTGGGCATGAACAGCAATTCAACGCTGACAAAACCCTCGCCTTCGCAGTTCGGGCAACGGCCCTTGGCGACATTGAAGGAGAACTGCCCGGCATCGTAATGGCGTTTCTTCGCCGCCGGGGTGGCCGCGAACAGTTTGCGCACGTGGTCGAACAATCCGGTGTAGGTCGCCAGGTTGGAACGCGGCGTGCGGCCGATGGGTTTCTGGTCGACCTGCACCAGGCGGCGGATCTGCTCCAGCCCGGCACTGATGCGCCCGCCGCTGGTTTGCGGTGCATCGTCTTCCAGGCTGGGTTCCTCGTCGGTTTCCACCCGGCTGCCGAGGCCGCCACTTACCAGCTCCAGCAACGCCTGGCTGACCAGGCTGGATTTGCCCGAGCCGGAGATGCCCGTCACCGCCGTGAAGCAGCCCAACGGAAACTCCACCGCCAGGTCCTTGAGGTTATTGCGCGTCACGCCTTCCAGCTGCAACCAGCCGCTGGGCTGGCGTTGCGCTGCGCTCGACGGGCGCCGTGCGGCGAACAGGTAGTCACGGGTCTGCGAGGCCTCGACCTTGGCCAAACCCGCCGGTGGCCCGCTATACAGTACGTGGCCGCCATGCTCGCCAGCCGCCGGGCCGACGTCGATCAGCCAGTCGGCGCGGCGCATGGTTTCCAGGTCGTGTTCCACCACAAACAGCGAATTCCCCGCCGCTTTCAAGCGATCCAGCGCAGTGAACAGTGCTTCGCCATCCGCCGGGTGCAAGCCCGCCGAGGGCTCGTCCAGCACATAAATCACACCGAACAACTGCGAGCCCAATTGCGTGGCCAGGCGCAGGCGCTGCAACTCGCCGGACGACAACGTCGGCGTGCTGCGCTCCAGGGACAGGTAACCCAGCCCCAAGTCGGTCAAGGTACTCACGCGTTCGAGCAAATCCTGGGCAATGCGCTGGGCGGCCAGGCGCTTTTCCACCGACAGCTTCATCGTGTCCTGCCCCGCCGCTATCGGGCGCAGCACTTCGGCCAGCTGGGTCAGCGAACGTTGCGACAATTCCCCGATATCCAGCCCGGCAAACTTCACCGACAGCGCGGCCTTGGTCAGGCGCTTGCCCTCGCACAGCGGGCAGGCGCTGCCCTGCATGAATTGCGACACGCGTTTTTTCATCAGCGCGCTTTGGGTGTGGGTGAAAGTGTGCAGGATATAGCGCCGCGCGCCACTGAACGTGCCCTGGTAACTCGGCTCCAGTTTGCGTTTCAACGCCTCGCGGGTCTGCTGTGGGGTGAAGCCGGCGTACACCGGCACGGTCGGGGTTTCTTCGGTAAAGAGGATCCAGTCGCGCTGCTTTTTCGGCAGGTCGCGCCATGGAATGTCGACGTCATAGCCGAGGGTCACCAGGATGTCGCGCAGGTTCTGGCCCTGCCACGCCAGCGGCCACGACGCCACGGCGCGCTGGCGGATGGTCAACGAAGGGTCCGGCACCATCAGCGCCTCGGTTACCTCGTACACCCGACCCAGGCCATGGCATTGCGGGCACGCGCCCTGCGGCAGATTCGGTGAGAAATCCTCGGCATACAGCATCGCCTGGCCCGCCGGATAGCTGCCGGCGCGCGAGTACAGCATGCGGATCAGGCTCGACAAGGTCGTGACGCTGCCCACCGAGGACCGCGCGCTCGGCGTGCCGCGCTGCTGTTGCAGGGCCACGGCCGGAGGCAGGCCTTCGATGGAGTCCACATCCGGCACGCCGACCTGATCGATCAGTCGCCGCGCATACGGCGCCACCGATTCGAAATAACGCCGCTGGGCCTCGGCATACACCGTGGAAAACGCCAGCGACGACTTGCCCGAGCCGGACACGCCGGTGAACACCACCAAGGCATCGCGCGGGATGTCCACATCGACGTTCTGCAGGTTGTGTTCGCGGGCGCCGCGCACCCGGACGAAGCCTGGTCGCTGGGCAGTGAGGGCGGGGATGTCGCGCTGTGAAGTCATGGTCAACCTTATCGAGCGGTGAGCACGCTGCGCACCCGTTGCGCCAGGGCTTCGGGGCTGTAGGGCTTGCTCAGCAGATGAATGTCGGGGCTCAGCAGGTGATTCCCGGAAAGAATGTCGCGGGTGTGCCCGGAGGTGAACAGCACCGCGATCGGTGGCTCCTGGGCGCGCGCCCAGTTGGCCAGGTCGGTGCTCTTGACCCGGCCGGGCATCACGACATCGGTGAAGATCAGCTCGGGCAGCACGCCGGACTGCAGCAGGTGCATCGCCTGGTCGCCGTCTTCGGCGGTGAGCACGGTGTAGCCCGCCTGCTCGAGCAGCTCGACGACCGTCACGCGCACGTCTTCGTTGTCTTCGACCACCAGCACCGTCTCATGCCCGTTGGCCGGCAGCACCGGTTCGGCGTGGGTGTCCTGGCTCTCTTCACCCAGGTTGCGCGGGAAATACATCTGCACCACGGTGCCCTTGCCCTCTTCGCTCCACACGTCGACATGCCCGCCGCTCTGGCGCACGAAGCCGAACACCATGCTCAAGCCAAGGCCGGTGCCGTGGCCACTACGCTTGGTGGTGAAGAACGGTTCGAACACTCGCGCCAGGATCGCCGGCGGCATGCCCACGCCGATATCCGTGACCGCCAGGCGCACATACTCACCCGGCTTGATGCTTTTACCCACGCACTCGGCAGGGTTGAGAATGATATTTTCGCCGGTGATGCGAATCACGCCCTCGCCCTGCATGGCGTCACGGGCATTGATCGCCAGGTTGAGCAGCGCGTTTTCCAACTGGTTGCGGTCGACATTGATGCACCAGGAATCCTGGGGCAATTGCACGTCGATATGGATGGTTTCGCCCAGCGCGCGCTGCAGCAGCTCGCCCAGGCCTGCGTAGATGCGCTGCGGGTTGTACACCGCCGGTGACAACGGTTGGCGCCGCGCGAAGGCGAGCAGTTGCGAGGACAGCTTGGCGCCCCGCTCCACCGCCGCAATAGCCGCCGTGACGCGGCGCTGTACCTGGGGATTGTCCGGCTCATGACGGGCCAGCAGGTGCAGGTTGCCGGCGATCACTTGCAAAAGGTTGTTGAAGTCGTGGGCGACGCCGCCGGTCAGCCCGCCGATGGCTTCGAGCTTTTGCGCTTGGCGCAGTTGCTCTTCGGCGGCGGAACGCGCCTGCACTTCGGCGGCGACGCGTTGCTCCAGGTTATGCGTGAGTTCCTGGCGCACTCGTTCGGATTTCACGTGCTCGGTGGTCTCGTTCACGATCACCAGGACCCCGGCAGGTTGCTGGTGGTCATCGGCGATGGGGCTGTAGGTGAGGTCCATCCAGACCTCTTCCGGCACGCCGTTACGCAGCAACTCCAACGGAAAATTGCGGTAGGACAAAGTGCCGCCCGCCAGGCACGTATCCAGCACATGCCGGTTGAAATCGGCGACCTCAGGCCAGCCCAGTTCCACCGCCGTGCCCAGCAGGTAGGGATGCCGGCCGCCGGCAAACACCGAATAGCTGTCGTTGTAAATCATGTAGCCCGCCGCCCCCCACAGCATCACCATCGGCATGGGCGAGGCCAGCAGCATCTGCACGCTGCTGCTCAGGCTGCAGGGCCATTTCTCAATCGGCCCAAGCTCGGTCGAAGACCAGTCGAAGGCGCGGATCCGCTGGGCCATTTCACCGCCCCAACCTTCACAACCGTGGGTATTGGATAAAAACTGCATGGTGGGCTCTTGGCGAACGGATGGGTGAATGGGTGGGGCGATAGCCGTGATAAAACCTTGGAGCCCGGCAGCCGTGAAACGTTTCATTGCATATAACGTATCCGCAGCGGCGGCGGCAACTCCCCTCAGTGAAAATCCCGACTCCGCACCGTGATCCCCTCCAGCAGCGGCGTCAGGTCGGTCAGGCGCCCGGCAATCAGGTGCCGGACCTCGCCCACCGCTTCCCAGCGCCCGTCCACCTTGAGCAGCCGCGAGCCCACCAGGGCCTGGCGCTGGCGCTCGGCCAGGTCGCGCCAGACCACCACATTGAGGTTGCCGAACTCATCTTCCAGGGTGACGAACGTGACGCCGCTGGCGGTGCCAGGACGCTGGCGACCGGTGACCAGCCCGGCGATGCTGACGTTGCGCCCATGCTCCACCGCAAGCAATTCCTGCGAGCTGCGGCAGCGTCGTCTGCGCAGCTCCGCGCGCAGCAGCGCCAAGGGATGCGGCCCGAGAGTCGTGCCGACGGTGGCGTAATCGGCGTGCAGGTCCTCACCCACCGTGGGTGCAGGCAGCTCCACCTGCGCCTCGTCGGGGCTCGGCAAACCGGCGAACAACCCCAACTGTTTATGCACCCCGGCCACGTCCCAGCGCGCCTTGTGCCGATTGCCGGCCAGGGCGCGCAAGGCCCCGGAATCCGCCAGCAAGGCCTGGGCGCGGGGATCCAGCCCGGCGCGTTCGTCCAGGTCGGCGATGTCACTGAAGGCCCGACGCTGGCGCGCCGCCTCGATGCGCCGCGCATCCTCTTCGCGAAACCCCGAGATCATGCGCAAGCCCAGGCGAATCGCCGGCTGTTCGCCGTCGCTCGGCTCCAGGCTGCAATCCCAGTCACTGGCCTGCACGTCCACCGCACGGACCTGCAAGCGATGGCGTCGCGCGTCCTGCAGGATCTGGTCCGGGCTGTAGAAACCCATCGGCCAGCTGTTGATCAGCGCGCAGGCGAAGGCCGCCGGCTCATGGCATTTGAGCCAGCAACTGGCGTAGGTCAGCAAGGCGAAACTGGCCGCATGGGACTCGGGAAAGCCATAGCTGCCAAAGCCCTTGATCTGCTCGAAAATCTGCGCGGCAAACGCCTCGCTGTAGCCATTCTTGAGCATGCCGGTACGCAGGCGCTGCTGATGCGGTTCCAGGCCGCCGTGGCGTTTCCAGGCGGCCATCGAACGGCGCAGCTGGTCGGCCTCGCCGGGGCCGTAGTCGGCGGCGACCATGGCAATCTGCATCACCTGCTCCTGGAACAACGGGATGCCCAGGGTGCGTTTGAGCACCGCTTCCAGCTGCGGCGACGGGTAGGTTTCCGGCTCTTCCTTGTTCCGCCGCCGCAGGTACGGATGCACCATGCCGCCCTGGATCGGCCCCGGCCGCACAATCGCGACTTCGATCACCAGGTCATAAAAGGTCTTTGGCTTGAGCCTTGGCAACATCGACATCTGCGCCCGCGACTCGATCTGGAACACGCCGATGGTGTCGGCCTTGCTGATCATCGCGTAGGTGGCCGGGTCTTCCTTGGGGATCGTCGCCAGGGCCAGGTCGCGATTGCGATGACGGCGCAGCAGATCGAAACAGCGGCGGATCGCGCTGAGCATGCCCAGCGCCAGGATATCCACCTTGAGCAGGCCGACGGCGTCGAGGTCGTCCTTGTCCCACTGGATGATGGTGCGCTCGGCCATGGCGGCGTTTTCCACCGGCACCAGGGTGTCCAGCGGGTACTCGGAAATCACGAAGCCGCCAGGGTGCTGGGACAAGTGCCGGGGGAAGCCGATCAGTTGCTGCGTGAGGGTGAGCACGCGGCGCAGGATCGGGCTGTGCGGGTCGAAACCACCTTCGCGCAGGCGTTCCAGTGGCGGTGCATCATCGCTCCAGCGCCCGCAGCATTCGGCCAGGGCGTTGATCTGGTCCGGCGGCAAGCCCAGGGCCTTGGCCACATCGCGCACCGCGCCGGCCGCGTGGTAACTGCTGACCACCGCCGTCAGCGCCGCGCGGGTGCGACCGTAGCGCTGGAACACGTACTGCAGCACTTCTTCGCGGCGTTCGTGTTCGAAGTCGACGTCGATGTCCGGCGGCTCGTTGCGCTCCTTGGACAGGAAACGCTCGAACAGCATGTCGGTCAGGCTCGGGTCGATCTCGGTGATGCCCAGGGCAAAACACACCGCCGAGTTGGCCGCCGATCCCCGGCCCTGGCACAGGATCGAACGGCTGCGGGCGAAGCGCACGATGTCGTGCACCGTGAGGAAGTAACTTTCGTAGCCCAGGTCGCTGATCAATTGCAGCTCGTGATTGATCTGCTGCAAGGTCTTGGCGTCCACCCCGTGCGGCCAGCGCTGGGCGATGCCTTCTTCGGTCACGCTGCGCAACCAGGACCTGGCGTCATGGCCCTCGGGCACCAGCTCGCGCGGGTAGTGATAGCGCAGCTGGCTCAAGTCAAAAGTGCAGCGACGCGCGATGTTCAGGGTTTCATCGCGCAGCGCTGGCGGGTACAGCGCGGCAAGGGCACCGAGGCTGCGCAAATGCCGCTCGCCGTTGGGGTGCAGGCGCGTGCCGGCTTCGGCCACCGGCACGTGATGGCGGATGGCGGTCATGGTGTCCTGCAGGGCGCGGCGACCGCGCGCATGCATGTGCACATCGCCGCAGGCCACTGCCGGGATCTGCAGGCTGGCAGCCAGTTGCAGGCGCTGCTCCAAGTGGCGTGCATCGTCCTGGCCGCAGTGCAGGTGCACCGCCAGCCACAGGCGCTCGGCAAAGGTGCGGCGCAGCCATTGGACCGAGGCCTGGGTGTCCTGGTCGTCGGCGACCCACAGCGCCAGCAGGCCGGGCAGCGGTTGTTCGAAGTCTTCCAGCAGCAGTCGGTACTGGCCCTTTTCGGCCCGGCGCCGCGCCAGGGTTATCAGCCGGCACAGGTGCTGGTAGCCGTTGAGGTCTTCCACCAGCAACACCAGTTTCGGGCCGTTCTCGATGCGCATCTCGCTGCCGATGATCAGCGGCAACTCCACCGCCTTGGCCGCCTGCCAGGCGCGCACGATGCCCGACAAGGTGCACTCGTCGGTAATCGCCAGGGCGCTGTAGCCCTCGCGCTTGGCCCGCTCGAACAACTCCAGCGCACTGGAAGCACCGCGCTGGAAGCTGAAGTTGGACAGGCAATGCAGCTCGGCGTAACTCATGCGAACCAGCCTTGCAGCCACAACCCATCGCTTTGTCCCACGGTGCGATAGGCCCAGCCTTGCTGGCCGGCACGGGTCTGGATCAGGTAGTAGTCGCGGCGAATATCGGCGCCATCCCACCAGCCGGACTCGATGCGTTCCGGGCCCATCAGGATGTGCACCGCCTGCTCAGCCAGCAGCGTCGGTTCGTTGAGCAGCCAGCCGGGGCGTTGCACCTTGCTCAAGGTCGGGCATGCGCGACTGTCAGCCGCTGCTTGCCAGGCGCACTCGGGGCGATGATCGGCGTGAAAACGCAGGCCTTGCACCGCGTCATCCCCCAGGCGCGCACGCAAGCGCTCGCGCAGTTGCTCCCACGGCAAGGTCTGCTGCGGACGGTCATCGAACAGGTCCTGGCGTTGCGGGACGAAGACCGGCAAGTCCTGGGCCACCAGGCGAAAACCGCGCACCGGTGACGTCACTTGCACCTGCTCCAGGCGCCCGCGGGCCAGCTCGAAGAGCATCGCCGGCTCGCGCTCGGCACTCAGCAGGCCGACCTTGATCACACTGTCGGGCGCCTGGGCATGTTCCAGGTGCAGGTCGAAGCGCTGCACGCCACTGTCGCGGCCGCAGAGGAAGGCGGACAGGTCGCCGGTCAAGCGGCGCAATGGAAACAGCAAGGCCTGGTGGGATTGCACGTCGAAATTCAACTCGATGCGCACATCGAACTGGTCCGGCGGCTGATAGAACGCCAGCGCCAAGGGCCGCTGCCCGCTCAACGCATCCAGGTGCTTGAGCAGGCTGGCGTCAAAGCGCCGCGCCAGGGTATGCCGGGGCAGCGCCTGCACCTGGGCCAGGCTGCGCAGGCCCATGCGCGACAAGGCAGTGGCCGCCGCAGGGTCGAAGCCGGCGCGGTCGATGGGCAGCGGCGCCAGGGCCTGCATCAAGCCCTCATCGTTGACGGCCAGGCCATCGTAGATATTCGCCAGCACCCGCGCCGCCGCCGGGTTGGGCGCAGCGACGATACGGTGGCGAAAACCCAGCTCGGTCAGTTCCGTGCGCAAGCGTGCCTCGAACTGCGCCCACGGCCCGAACAGCCCCAGGCTCGACTCGATCTCGAACAGCAAGGCGCGTGGGTAATACACACTGACCTGGGAGCTGAAGCGGTAGGCCCAGGCGGCGAGGAACTGTTGCCAACGTTCTATTTCAGCCGGGTCGTATTCGGCGCAAGTGAAGGTCTTGGCCAGTGCATGCGCGGCCGTCAGGGATTGGCCGGGGCGCAGGCCCAAGGCTCGCGCAGCGTCATTGACGGCTTGCAGCACGCGACGCTGCGGCGTGCCGGCCAGCAGCGCCAGCGGTTGATCCGGTTCGGGATACAGGCGCTGGACTCCGTCCAGCGCCAATTGCGGGAAGACAATACACACCCAGCGCATGGCAACCTCAGTGCCCCGCCAGTGCAATCGGTGCCGGGTGGGCCAGGCCGCCCCGGCATTTGAGTACCCGCACCTGCGCCGGCCTGGCTTCGACGACCAGGCGCAAGGCGGCGGGCGAGGCGTTGACCGCCTCACTCAAGGCACGCCAGGCAAATGCCAGGGTCTGCCCGGTTTCCGCCGCCACCTGCAAGCGGCGCAGCGCGCGATCATCGGCCTTGCGCGGCCAGCACAGCACCGCGCCGCAACTGCCGGAGCGCAGGCATTGCTCCACGGCCCACAGGGCATCGCGCTCCTCGGCCTGGATCACCGAGAGCTGACGCAAATCCACTCCGGCGTTCTGCCAGGCATGCGGATACGGCGTGTAAGGCGGCGCCACCAACACAATGCGCTCGCCCGCCGCCGACAGCCGCGCCAGGGTCGGCAGCACCAGCTGCAGCTCGCCTACACCTTCCTTGGCCATGAGGATTTCGCTCAAGGCCGACTCCGGCCAGCCGCCCGTCGGCAACACCGCATCCAACGCCGCCAGCCCGGTGGGCTGCACGCTGGCCGGAGGCGCAGCAGGTCGGCCCTTCCAGACACGGCCGCCATTGAACAGCGTATCCAACGCAACCACGGCGCCCATCAGCCTTGCCTCACCAGGCCGCAAAACACCCCTTCGATGGCCAGGTCCTGATCGGGCCCGACCACGATGGGTTGATACGCAGGATTGCGCGGTAGCAAGCGTACATGCTCGCCGTGACGTTCGAAGCGCTTGATGGTGACTTCGCCGTCCAGGCGCGCCACCACAATCTGCCCATTCAAGGCCTCGGCACTGCGCCGTACGCCCACCAGGTCACCGTCGAGAATGCCATCCTCGATCATCGAGTCGCCCTGCACCCGCAACAGATAGTCCGGGGTTTTCGCGAAGGTGGCGGGGTCGAGTTGCAGGCGGCTGTGCACGTCGGCATCGGCACCGATGGGCGAGCCCGCGGCGACTCGGCCGAGGACCGGGATGTCCAGCCACTCGGGGCGTGCCGGTTGGTTGAGCAGGCGAATACCACGGGCCTGGTTGGGGTTGACCTCGATAAAGCCGGCTTCGGTCAGGGCCAGCACATGTTTACGCGCCACGCTGCGAGAGGCGAAGCCAAACGCCTCGGCGATCTCGGCGAGGCTCGGAGGCTGGCCTTGCTGCGCGATACGGTCGCGGATAAAGGTCAGGATGGCAGTACGGCGGGGAGTGAGAGTCGTCATGGAGTACATTTGTACTCCTGTGGGAATTTTCTGACAATAGCCGCCAGTCTGAAGGTGGGTTTGCTCGCGAAGGCGCCGGATCAGCCACCGTCTGCAGCGACTGACCCACCGCTTTCGCGAGCAAGCCCGCTCCCACAGTTTTGATCGCTGTTCGGGTTGGAATTCGGGGTGCTGCACCGGCATTTGAGCAGGCGACACAACCCGGCTCTAACCTTGGAATACACCCCAAATGTGGGAGCGGGCTTGCTCGCGAAGGCGCCAGACCAGCCACCCTCTCCAGCAACTGACCCACCGCTTTCGCGAGCAACCCCGCTCCCACAGT
>NZ_JASCPP010000114.1:0-18662 GCF_029959745.1 Pseudomonas sp. PS01298
GGCTTGCTCGCGAAGGCGGAGTGTCAGTCAACAGAAATATCGACTGATCCACCGCTTTCGCGAGCAAGCCCGCTCCCACATTAGGTTCTGCTGTGTTCCCGATATTTATTGCGCGTCAAACGCCTGCCCGTTGATCCCGGCACTGTCCGGTCCCATCAGGTACAGGTATACCGGCATGATCTCTTCCGGCGCCGGCCGCTCCATCGGGTTTTCACCCGGATACGCCTGGGCGCGCATGCTGGTGCGTGTGCCGCCGGGGTTGATGCTGTTGGAACGTACCGCTGCCACATCCTCGAGTTCGTCGGCCAGGGTTTGCATCAAACCTTCCGTGGCAAACTTCGACACCCCATACGCCCCCCAATACGCCCGGCCCTTGCGCCCGACGCTGCTGGAGGTGAACACCACCGACGCATCCTGGGACAGCTTGAGCAGCGGCAGCAAGGTGCTGGTCAGCATGAACATCGCGTTGACGTTCACGTGCATCACGCGCATGAAGTTTTCACCGGACAACTGCTCGATCGGCGTGCGTGGGCCGATGATCGAGGCGTTGTGCAACAACCCGTCGAGGTGGCCGAAGGCCTTTTCGATCATCGCCGCCAGCTCATCGTATTGATGCGGCAGTGCCGTCTCCAGGTTGAACGGGATCACCACCGGCTGCGGGTGGCCTGCGGCTTCGATCTCGTCGTAGACCTGGGCCAGGTTGGCTTCGGTCTTGCCCAGCAGCAGCACCGTGGCGCCATGGGCCGCGTAGGTTTTCGCCGCCGCCGCACCAATCCCGCGACCGGCACCGGTCACCAGGATGACGCGGTCTTTGAGCAGTTCTGGACGTGCGGAGTAATCAAACATAAATAGCCTCGACAAAATTCAACAGATTGCTAACACCACGCTTGAGAGTAGTGAAGATCCCCTGTGGGAGCGGGCGTGCTCGCGAAGGCGGTGGGTCAGTTGACACGTTCATTGACTGCCACGCTGCCTTCGCGAGCAAGCCCGCTCCCACATTTATATCTCCATTGGCCTCAGCAGCTGCACAGCGCGTTATCCAGCACCTTGCGCAGCTCCAGCGGGTGATCCACCACCACATCGGCGCCCCAGTGACGCGGGTTGTCATCCGGGTGGATGTAGCCGTAGGTCACCGCCGCCGTGCGCGTGCCGGCGTCGCGGCCGGACTCGATGTCGCGCAGGTCATCGCCCACGAACAGCACGCTGGCCGGGTCCAGGTCGAGCATCTTGCAGGCCAGGATCAGCGGCTCCGGGTCCGGCTTGCTGTTCTTCACATGGTCCGGGCAGATCAACAGCGCCGAACGCTCGGCCAGGCCCAGTTGCTGCATGATCGGCTCGGCAAAGCGAACCGGCTTGTTGGTGACCACACCCCAGATCAGCTTGGCTTTCTCGATGTCCTGCAGCAGTTCTTCCATGCCATCGAACAGCTTGCTGTGGATCGCGCAGCCCTTGAGGTAGCGCTCCAGGAACTCCTGGCGCAACGCTTCAAAACCTGGCGATTCGGGGTCCATGGAAAAGGTCACGGCGACCATGGCGCGGGCGCCACCGGAGATTTCATCGCGGATGTGCTGGTCGTTGATCGGCGCCAGGCCGCGATCGGCACGCATCGCCTGGCAGATGGCGATAAAGTCCGGCGCGGTGTCCAGCAGGGTACCGTCCATATCGAAGAGAACCGCTCGCAACTTCACAGGCTTACTCCTCGCGCAGGGTCTGGATCATGTAGTTGACGTCAACGTCGCTGGCCAGCTTGTAGTGCTTGGTCAACGGGTTGTAGGTCAGGCCGATGATGTCCTTGACGGTCAGCCCGGCCTGGCGGCTCCAGGCACCCAGCTCGGAAGGACGGATGAATTTCTTGAAGTCGTGGGTGCCGCGCGGCAGCAGCTTCATGATGTATTCGGCGCCGATGATCGCGAACAGGTAGGCCTTGGGGTTGCGGTTGATGGTGGAGAAGAACACCTGGCCGCCCGGCTTGACCATGCGGAAGCAGGCGCGGATCACCGAGGACGGGTCTGGCACGTGCTCGAGCATTTCCAGGCAGGTGACCACGTCGAACTGCTCGGGCATTTCCTCGGCCAGGGCTTCGGCGGTGATCTGGCGGTATTCCACGCTCACGCCGGATTCCAGCTGGTGCAACTGGGCCACGGCGAGCGGGGCTTCGCCCATGTCGATCCCCATCACGGTGGCGCCGCGCTGGGCCATGGCTTCGCTGAGGATGCCGCCGCCGCAACCGACGTCCAGCACCTTCTTGCCGGCCAGGTTGACGCGTTCGTCAATCCAGTTGACCCGCAGCGGGTTGATGTCGTGCAGGGGCTTGAACTCGCTCTCGCGGTCCCACCAGCGGTGGGCGAGGGCTTCGAATTTGGCGATTTCGGCGTGGTCGACGTTGCTCATGGTGAATCCTCTAAACCTGATAAATCGTGTGGTCGGTGCCCGGCGCGCACGCCCGGCACCGGCGTTATTCGTGGTGTCCGCTGATGCGTTGGCCCCAGGCAATGGCCGTGGCGGTCAACTGTTGTTCATCCATGCGGGTCAATTGCCGGTCGTCGAGCAACTGCTTGCCGGCGACCCAAAGGTGTTTCACGCAATCGCGTCCGGTGGCATATATAAGCTGTGAGACCGGATCGTAGATCGGTTGTTGCGCCAGCCCGGAAAGATCGAAGGCCACCATGTCCGCGGCCTTGCCGACTTCCAGCGAGCCGATTTCGTTCTCCAGGCCCATGGCGCGCGCGCCGTTGAGCGTCGCCATGCGCAGTGCGCGGTGGGCATCCATGGCGGTGGCCGAGCCGGCGACAGCCTTGGCCAGCATCGCCGCTGTGCGGGTTTCGCCCAGCAGGTCCAGGTCATTGTTGCTGGCGGCGCCGTCGGTGCCGATGGCCACATTGACCCCAGCCTGCCACAGGCGCTCCACCGGGCAGAAGCCACTGGCCAGTTTCAGGTTCGACTCCGGGCAATGGATGATGCTGGTGTTGCTTTCTACCAGCAAAGCCAGGTCGTCCTCGCTGATTTGGGTCATATGAACGGCCTGGAAGCGCGGGCCGAGCAACCCGAGGCGGCCCAGGCGTGCCAGCGGCCGTTCGCCGGTCTGCTCGACGGCCTGTTGGACCTCGAAGGCGGTTTCGTGCACATGCATATGGATCGCGGCGTCCAGTTCCTCGGCGATCACGCGGATCTTTTCCAGGTTGGCATCGCACACGGTGTAGGGCGCGTGGGGGCCGAAGGTGATCTTGATGCGCGGGTGGTGCTTGAGGTCGCCGAACAGCTCGATGCCCTGGCGGATCGCCTCATCGGCGCTGCTGGCGCCGGGAATCGGGAAGTCGAGGATCGGAATCGCGATCTGCGCGCGCATGCCGCTGTTGTGCACGCAATCGCTGGCGACCTTGGGGTAGAAATACATGTCGGAGAAGCACGTGATGCCGCCCTTGAGTTGCTCGGCGATGGCCAGGTCGGTGCCGTCCCGCACAAAGGCCTCATCGACCCATTTGGCTTCGGCGGGCCAGATGTGCTTTTCCAGCCATGTCATCAGCGGCAGGTCATCGGCCAGGCCGCGAAACAGGCTCATCGCCGCGTGCCCGTGGGCGTTGATCAGGCCCGGGCTGAGCAGCATGCCCGGCAACTCGCGGACCTCGGTGGCCGCCAGTTTCAGCGCGGCGGCCCGTGGGCCGATAAAGGCAATGCGCCCATCGCGGATCCCCAGGGCATGCTCCTTGAGCACCACGCCGGCAGGTTCGACAGGCACCAGCCAGGTCGGCAGGAGTAATAAGTCGAGCGGGGCGGCAGTGGCGGTCATCGCAGGCTTCTTCCGGGGCAGCTATAAAAGAAGGGCGAAGTATACCCGAGCGTCCAGGCTGGCGGATCGCTATAATCGGCGGCTTTTGTTGATGAGTACGGGGTGAGGGATGCGCGATCGACTGTTGGCAGCGGAGAAAGTGAAGGCCATCGATTGGCGTGATGGCGCACTGCACCTGCTCGATCAGCGTGTTTTGCCCTCCCGCGAAAGCTGGGTGGTGTGTTCGACGGTCGAAGACGTCGCCGCTGCCATCCGCTCGATGACCGTGCGCGGTGCGCCAGCCATCGGCATCAGCGCAGCCTACGGCTTGGTGCTCGCCGCCCGTCGACGCATTGCCGAAGGCGGTGACTGGCAGGCGGCATGGGAAGAGGACTACGCGTTGCTGGCCGATTCGCGTCCGACGGGGGCGAACCTGTTCTGGGCCCTCAAGCGCATGCGTGACCGCCTCGACCGTCTCAAGAAGCACGCCGACCCGGCGGCGGTGCTGGAAGCCGAAGCCATCGCGATCCACGAAAGCGACCGTGAAGCCAACCTGAGCATGGCGCAGTTGGGCCTTGAGCGGATTCGCAAGCACCAGGGCAATGCCCAGGCGATCCTCACCCATGGCAATGCTGGCGCCCTGGCCACCGGGGGTGTCGGCACGGCCCTCGGGGTGATCCGCGCTGCCTTCCTGGAGGGGTTGGTCGAGCATGTCTACGTCAACGAAACGCGCCCCTGGCTGCAGGGCTCGCGGCTGACGGCCTGGGAGCTGGCGGGCGAGGGGATTGCGACCACCGTCAATGCAGACTCGGCCGGCGCGCATATTCTCAAGACCAAAGGGGTGACCTGGGTGGTCGTCGGCGCCGACTGCATCGCGGCCAATGGTGATGTGATCGGCACGATCGGCACTTATCAACTGGCGGTGTGTGCCATGCACCATGGTGTGCGCTTCATGGTGGTGGCGCCGAGTTCGACGCTGGACCTGATGATGGCCACTGGCGAGGACGTCGCCCTGGAAGAGCGCGACGCGGGCGAGTTGCTGGAAGTCGCCGGGCAGCGTTTGGACGTGGCGGCTTTCAACCCCGTGTTCGACGTGACTCCCGCCGACCTGATCGATGTGATCGTGACTGAAAAAGGCATCGTCGAACGGCCGGACACCGCCAAGCTGGCCAAGTTGATGTGCCGTAAACGATTGCATTGAGGGCGTTGCGGCCGTCGAGATTGCTATCGCTGGCAAGCCAGTTCCTGCAGTGGCGGTGCGCACTGTGCAACATTGTAGGAACTGGCTTGCCGGCGAACCCCCTCAAATGTCAACAAAACCATTGGATCCATACGCAAAAAATAGCACCAAGGCATCTCTGAGCCCCTCTCGTCGCCCTCAAGCCTGTCATCCGTCAACTTACTATGCTCCATGCGCATCAGGGGGATAGGTGCGTGGCGGCGATTGTGATAACATCCGGCGGTTTCCAGGGCTGCCCCGAGGGGTGGCCTATAACGTGCAGATCCGTGTCATAACTCGTTGATTTGTCGTAAGTCGTTGTCAGGCACTGTGCCGGCAGCGGCGAGCTTCGTTCGTCCCATATGGATGTGACGAAGTTTCACCCGAAAAAGGAATCAGGCTTCTCATGGGCGAACTGGCCAAAGAAATCCTCCCGGTCAATATCGAAGACGAGCTGAAACAGTCCTACCTCGACTACGCGATGAGCGTAATTGTCGGTCGGGCACTGCCTGATGCGCGCGATGGCTTGAAGCCCGTGCACCGGCGTGTGCTGTTCGCGATGAGCGAGCTGGGTAACGACTGGAACAAGCCGTACAAGAAATCTGCCCGTGTTGTCGGTGACGTGATCGGTAAGTATCACCCTCACGGCGACACTGCGGTGTACGACACCATCGTTCGGATGGCCCAGCCGTTTTCCCTGCGCTACCTGCTGGTAGACGGCCAGGGCAACTTCGGTTCGGTCGACGGCGACAACGCCGCGGCCATGCGATACACCGAAGTGCGCATGACCAAGCTGGCGCACGAGCTGCTGGCCGACCTGCATAAAGAAACCGTGGACTGGGTGCCGAACTACGACGGCACCGAAATGATCCCGGCCGTCATGCCGACCAAGATTCCAAACCTGCTGGTCAACGGCTCCAGCGGTATCGCCGTGGGCATGGCCACCAACATCCCGCCACACAACCTCGGTGAAGTCATCGACGGTTGCCTGGCCCTTATCGACAATCCTGAGCTGACTGTCGATGAGCTGATGCAATACATCCCCGGTCCGGACTTCCCGACCGCTGCGATCATCAACGGTCGCGCCGGCATCATCGAAGCCTACCGCACCGGTCGCGGGCGCATTTACATGCGCGCCCGCTCGATCATCGAAGACATCGACAAGGTCGGTGGTCGCCAGCAGATCGTCATCACCGAACTGCCGTACCAGTTGAACAAGGCCCGGCTGATCGAGAAGATCGCCGAGCTGGTCAAAGAGAAGAAGCTCGAAGGCATCACCGAGCTGCGCGACGAGTCCGACAAAGACGGTATGCGCGTGGTGATCGAGCTGCGTCGTGGCGAAGTGCCTGAGGTTATCCTCAACAACCTCTACGCCCAGACCCAGCTGCAAAGCGTGTTTGGTATCAACGTGGTAGCACTGATCGACGGCCGCCCGCGCATCCTGAACCTCAAGGATCTGCTCGAAGCCTTCGTTCGTCACCGCCGCGAAGTGGTTACCCGCCGTACCGTGTTCGAACTGCGCAAGGCCCGCGAGCGCGGCCATATCCTGGAAGGCCAGGCAGTTGCGCTGTCGAATATCGACCCGGTGATCGCCCTGATCAAGGCCTCGCCAACCCCGTCGGAAGCCAAGGAAGCGCTGATCAGCACCCCTTGGGAATCCAGCGCCGTGGTGGCCATGGTTGAACGCGCCGGCGCCGACTCGTGCCGTCCGGAGACCCTGGACCCGCAATACGGTCTGCGCGAAGGCAAGTACTTCCTGTCGCCGGAACAGGCCCAGGCCATCCTGGAGCTGCGCCTGCACCGCCTGACCGGCCTGGAGCACGAGAAGCTGCTGGCCGAGTACCAGGAGATCCTCAACCAGATCGGCGAGTTGATCCGCATCCTCAGCAGCGCCGTGCGCCTGATGGAAGTGATCCGCGAAGAACTGGAAGTGATCCGCGCCGAATATGGCGACGTGCGCCGCACCGAAATCCTCGATGCGCGTCTCGACCTGACCCTGGGTGACATGATCCCGGAAGAAGAGCGCGTCGTGACCATTTCCCACGGTGGTTATGCCAAGACCCAGCCCCTGGCTGCGTACCAGGCCCAGCGTCGTGGTGGTAAAGGTAAATCGGCTACCGGCGTGAAGGATGAGGACTACATCGCTCACCTGCTGGTCGCCAACAGCCACACCACGCTGCTGCTGTTCTCCAGCAAGGGCAAGGTGTACTGGCTCAAGACCTACGAGATCCCGGAAGCCTCGCGTGCCGCCCGTGGTCGTCCGTTGGTCAACCTGCTGCCGCTGGACAGTGATGAGTACATCACCACCATGCTGCCGGTCGAGGAATACACCGAAGGTCACTTCATCTTCATGGCGACCGCCAAAGGCACCGTGAAGAAGACCCCGCTGGAATCCTTCAGCCGTCAACGCAGCGTGGGCCTGATCGCCCTGGAGCTGGACGAAGGCGACGTACTGATCTCCGCCGCCATTACCGATGGTGAGCGTGAAGTCATGCTGTTCTCCGACGGTGGCAAGGTCACGCGCTTCAAGGAATCCGACGTCCGCGCCATGGGCCGTACCGCCCGCGGTGTGCGTGGCATGCGCCTGCCGGAAGGGCAGAAGCTGATTTCGATGCTGATCCCGGAAGAAGGCAGCCAGATCCTCACGGCTTCCGAGCGTGGTTATGGCAAGCGCACCGCCATCAGCGAGTTCCCGGAGTACAAGCGTGGCGGCCAGGGCGTGATCGCCATGGTCAGCAACGATCGCAACGGCCGTCTGGTCGGCGCGGTCCAGGTGCTCGACGGCGAGGAGATCATGCTGATTTCCGACCAGGGCACGCTGGTACGTACCCGTGTGGCTGAAGTGTCGAGCCTGGGCCGTAACACCCAGGGCGTGACGCTGATCAAGCTGGCTAAAGACGAAAAACTGGTGGGCCTGGAGCGTGTGCAGGAGCCATCGGAAGTCGAAGGCGAAGAGCTGGAAGGTGAGGAATTCGACGGCGAGGTGATCGCAGCAGGCGATGACAACGTCGACGAGCCAACCCTCGACGCTGCCGCAGACGAAGAAGAACCGCAGGAATAAGCGGACACACAGGGGGCGGATGAAGATTCGCCCCCTTGTTGTTTGTCCCTTGTGAAATAACACGTCCTTTGGCTGGACGCGCTCAATGTGGGAGCTGGCTTGCCCGCGATGGCAGCGCCACGGTATCACTGCGCTACCGAGGTGCCCTTGTCGCAGGCAAGCCAGCTCCCACAAGGGTTCGCTCCAGAGAAAGGTTGTTGCCGAACATGATTGCAGCCCCACCAGATCAGAGTGAGATTGGATGTGAGCAAGAGAGCCTATAACTTCTGTGCCGGTCCCGCGGCGCTTCCTGAAGCAGTCCTGCAGCGTGCGCAGGGTGAACTCCTCGACTGGCATGGAAAAGGCCTCTCCGTGATGGAAATGAGCCATCGCAGCGATGAGTTCGTGTCCATTGCCACCAAGGCCGAGCAGGATCTGCGCGACTTGCTGGACATCCCATCCAACTACAAAGTGTTGTTCCTGCAGGGCGGCGCCAGCCAGCAGTTCGCCCAGCTGCCCCTGAACCTGTTGCCGGAAGACGGCACCGCCGACTACATCGACACCGGTATCTGGGGCCAGAAGGCCATTGAAGAGGCTTCGCGCTACGGTCACGTCAACGTTGCCGGTACCGCCAAGCCCTACGACTACTTCGCCATTCCCGGCCAGAACGAGTGGAAGCTGTCGAAGGACGCGGCCTACGTGCACTACGTAGCGAACGAAACCATCGGCGGCCTGGAATTCGACTGGGTGCCGGAAGTAGGCGACGTTCCGCTGGTGTGTGACATGTCCTCGGACATCCTCTCGCGCCCGATCGATGTGTCCAGGTACGGCATGATCTACGCCGGCGCGCAGAAGAACATCGGCCCGAGCGGCATCCTGGTCAACATCATCCGCGAAGACCTGCTGGGGCGTGCCCGTTCGCTGTGCCCGACCATGCTCAACTACAAGGTCGCGGCCGATAACGGCTCGATGTACAACACCCCGCCGGCGTTCGCCTGGTACCTGTCCGGCCTGGTCTTCGAGTGGCTCAAGGAGCAGGGCGGCGTGGCTGCCATGGGCAAGCTGAACGAAGAGAAGAAGCGCACCCTGTACGACTTCATCGACGCCAGCGGCCTGTACAGCAACCCGATCAACCTGACCGACCGCTCGTGGATGAACGTGCCGTTCCGCCTGGCCGATGACCGCCTGGACAAGCCGTTCCTGGCCGGTGCCGACGCGCGCGGCCTGCTGAACCTCAAGGGCCACCGTTCGGTCGGTGGTATGCGCGCCTCCATCTACAACGCTGTCGACATCCACGCCATCAACGCGTTGGTGGCCTACATGGCAGAGTTCGAAAAGGAACACGGCTAATGTCTGAGCAAGAACTCAAGGCCCTGCGCGTGCGCATTGACAGCCTGGACGAGAAAGTCCTGGAGCTGATCAGTGAGCGCGCGCGGTGCGCCCAGGAAGTGGCACGGGTAAAGATGGCCTCCCTGGCCGAAGGCGAAGTGCCAGTGTTCTACCGGCCCGAGCGTGAAGCCCAGGTGCTCAAGCGTGTGATGGAGCGCAACAAGGGCCCATTGGGCAATGAAGAGATGGCGCGGTTGTTCCGTGAAATCATGTCTTCCTGCCTGGCGCTGGAGCAGCCACTGAAAGTGGCTTACCTCGGGCCTGAAGGCACCTTCACCCAGGCGGCGGCCATGAAGCACTTCGGCCACGCGGTGATCAGCAAGCCAATGGCGGCGATCGACGAAGTGTTTCGTGAAGTGGCGGCTGGTGCCGTGAACTTTGGCGTGGTGCCGGTGGAAAACTCCACCGAAGGCGCGGTCAACCACACGCTGGACAGCTTCCTCGAGCACGACATGGTGATCTGTGGCGAAGTCGAGCTGCGCATCCACCATCACCTGCTGGTGGGCGAGAACACCAAGACCGACAGCATCAGCCGTATCTACTCCCACGCCCAGTCGCTGGCCCAGTGCCGCAAGTGGCTGGACGCGCATTACCCGAATGTCGAGCGCGTGGCGGTGTCCAGCAATGCCGAGGCGGCCAAGCGGGTCAAGGGTGAGTGGAATTCGGCGGCCATTGCCGGTGACATGGCTGCAGGCCTGTATGGCCTGACGCGCCTGGCCGAGAAAATCGAGGATCGCCCGGACAACTCCACGCGGTTCCTGATGATCGGCAACCAGGAAGTGCCGCCGACCGGCGACGACAAGACGTCGATCATCGTCTCCATGAGCAACAAGCCCGGCGCGCTGCATGAGCTGCTGGTGCCGTTCCACGACAACGGGATTGACCTGACGCGTATCGAGACTCGTCCTTCGCGCAGCGGTAAATGGACTTACGTGTTCTTTATCGACTTCGTCGGCCATCACCGCGACCCACTGGTCAAGGGTGTGCTCGAGAAAATCAGTCAGGAAGCCGTGGCACTCAAAGTGCTGGGCTCTTACCCGAAAGCGGTTTTGTGAGGCTTTAACATGAGTGGCAACTTCCTCGCCCTGGCTCAGCCGGGCGTGCAACAACTGTCGCCTTACGTTCCAGGCAAGCCTGTGGACGAGCTGGCGCGTGAGTTGAACCTGGATCCTTCGAAGATCGTCAAGTTGGCCAGTAACGAAAACCCGCTGGGCCCAAGCCCCAAGGTGTTGGCGGCCATTCGTGAGGAGCTGGCCGAGCTGACCCGTTACCCCGATGGCAACGGCTTTGCGCTCAAGTCCCTGCTGGCGCAAAAGTGCCGGGTCGAGCTGAGCCAGGTGACCTTGGGCAACGGTTCCAACGACATTCTCGAGCTGGTCGGCCGTGCCTACCTGGCGCCGGGCCTCAACGCGGTGTTCAGCGAACACGCGTTTGCGGTCTATCCGATCGTGACCCAGGCGGTCGGCGCTGATGCGCGCATCATTCCTGCGAAGGAGTGGGGCCACGACCTGCCGGCCATGCTGGCAGCCATCGACGCCCAGACCCGTGTGGTGTTCATCGCCAACCCGAACAACCCGACGGGCACCTGGTTCGACGCGCAGGCGCTGAACGACTTCCTGCAGGATGTGCCGGAGCACGTGCTGGTGGTGCTGGACGAGGCCTACATCGAGTACGCCGAAGGCAGCGACCTGCCGGACGGCCTCGACTTCCTGGCGGCCTACCCGAACCTGCTGGTCTCGCGCACCTTTTCCAAGGCCTATGGCCTGGCGTCGTTGCGGGTGGGCTACGGCCTCTCCACGGCGGTCGTCGCGGACGTGCTGAACCGCGTGCGGCAACCGTTCAACGTCAACAGCCTCGCGCTGGCGGCGGCCTGTGCGGCCGTGCAGGATGCCGAATACCTGGAAGAGGGCCGGCGCATCAACGAAAGCGGCATGTTGCAGTTGCAGGCAGGCTTTCGCGAACTGGGCCTGGGCTGGATTCCGTCCAAGGGCAACTTCATCTGTGTCGACCTCGGCCAAGTGGCTGCTCCGGTATTCCAGGGCCTGCTGCGCGAAGGTGTGATCGTGCGTCCGGTGGCTAACTACGGTATGCCGAACCACCTGCGTATCACCATTGGCTTGCCGGCAGAAAACAGCCGCTTCCTGGAGGCGTTGGCCAAGGTTCTGGCTCGTGGTTGATGTCACTGCATTGCAACCTGTTGTGCCTATGATCGGTCGCCTGGTGGTGGTCGGTCTGGGGTTGATCGGCGGCTCCTTCGCCAAAGGCCTGCGTGAAAGTGGGTTGTGTGGCGAAGTGGTCGGTGTGGACCTGGACCCGCAATCGCGCAAGCTGGCGGTCGAGTTGGGCGTGGTGGATCGCTGCGAAGCGGACCTCTCGCTCGCATGTCAGGGCGCTGACGTGATCCAGTTGGCGGTGCCGATCCTGGCCATGGAGAAATTGCTGGCGGTATTGGCGGGCATGGACCTGGGGCAGGCGATCCTGACGGACGTCGGCAGCGCCAAGGGCAACGTAGTGCGCGCGGCGCAACAGGCGTTTGGCGGTATGCCCGCGCGCTTCGTGCCGGGGCATCCGATTGCTGGGTCCGAGCAGAGCGGGGTGGAGGCATCGAATGCGCAGCTGTTCCGGCGCCATAAGGTGATCCTGACGCCGCTCGAGCAGACCGATCCTGCGGCGTTGGCCGTGGTTGACCGGCTGTGGCGCGAGCTGGGCGCTGACGTGGAGCATATGCAGGTCGAGCGCCATGACGAAGTGCTGGCGGCGACCAGTCATTTGCCGCATCTGCTGGCATTTGGCCTGGTGGACTCGCTGGCCAAGCGCAATGAAAACCTCGAGATTTTCCGTTACGCCGCCGGTGGCTTTCGCGATTTCACGCGGATTGCCGGCAGCGACCCCGTGATGTGGCACGACATTTTCCTCGCTAACCGCGAAGCGGTGTTGCGCACCCTGGACACCTTTCGCAGCGACCTCGACGCCCTGCGCGACGCGGTTGATGCCGGGGATGGCCACCAGTTGTTGGGCGTGTTCACCCGTGCGCGGGTGGCGCGTGAGCATTTCAGCAAGATTCTGGCGCGCCGGGCCTATATGGAAACTGCCGTGAACGCCGATGACCTGACCTTCCTCGCCAACCCGGGCGGCCGCTTGAGCGGACGTATCCGGGTGCCGGGTGACAAGTCGATCTCGCATCGCTCGATCATGCTCGGCTCGTTGGCCGAGGGTGTGACAGAGGTTGAAGGTTTCCTCGAGGGTGAAGACGCCCTGGCGACGTTGCAGGCTTTTCGCGACATGGGGGTCGTCATCGAAGGTCCGCACCATGGGCGCGTGACCATTCATGGCGTGGGCTTGCATGGCTTGAAAGCCGCGCCGGGGCCGATCTACCTGGGTAACTCCGGCACATCCATGCGGCTGCTGTCGGGGTTGTTGGCGGCGCAAAGCTTCGACAGCGTGTTGACCGGCGATGCGTCCTTGTCCAAGCGCCCGATGAGCCGCGTGGCCAAGCCGCTGCGGGAAATGGGCGCGGTAATCGAGACCGGTCCGGAAGGGCGTCCGCCATTGACCATCCGCGGCGGCCAGGTGTTGAAAGGCCTGGCCTATTCGATGCCGATGGCCAGTGCACAGGTCAAATCCTGCCTGTTACTGGCCGGGTTGTACGCCGAGGGCGAGACTTCGGTGACCGAGCCCGCGCCGACCCGTGACCATACCGAGCGCATGTTGCGCGGTTTTGGCTACCCGGTGGCGGTGAGTGGCGCGACCGCGTCGGTGCAATCGGGTCATGCGCTGACCGCTACCCATATAGAAGTGCCGGGGGATATTTCCTCGTCGGCGTTTTTCCTGGTGGCGGCGTCGATTGCCGAGGGTTCCGAGTTGTTGCTGGAGCATGTCGGCGTCAACCCGACGCGGACCGGGGTGATCGATATCCTGCGGCTCATGGGCGCAGATATCACCTTGGAAAACCCGCGTGAAGTAGGCGGCGAGCCTGTCGCGGACTTGCGTGTGCGTGCTGCGGCCCTGAACGGTATCGAGATCCCCGAGGCTTTGGTGCCGTTGGCGATCGACGAGTTTCCGGTGCTGTTTGTTGCGGCGGCCTGTGCCAAGGGCCGCACTGTGTTGCGCGGGGCGCAGGAGCTGCGCGTGAAGGAATCCGACCGTATCCAGGTCATGGCCGACGGTCTGTTGGCGCTGGGCGTGAAGTGTGAACCGACTCCCGATGGGATTATCATTGACGGTGGCCTGATGGGCGGTGGTGAAGTGCACGCCCAGGGTGATCACCGGATTGCCATGGCGTTCAGTGTGGCTTCCCTGCGGGCGACGGCACCTATTCGTATCCGTGACTGCGCCAATGTTGCTACGTCTTTTCCGAACTTTCTTACACTGTGTGCCCACGTCGGCATCCGTGTTGCCCAAGAGGCTCAATTGTGAATATCAAAGCACCGGTGATTACCATCGACGGGCCAAGTGGCTCGGGCAAAGGCACGATCGCCGGCATCCTGGCCAAGCGCCTGGGCTGGTGTCTGCTCGATTCCGGCGCGCTGTACCGCCTGCTGGCGTTTGCTGCACGCAACCATGGCGTCGACCTGACCAACGAAGAATCGCTGAAGCTGCTGGCGGCGCATCTTGATGTGCAGTTTGTCGGGGCGACGGAAGGTCATCCCCAGCGCATCATCCTTGAAGGCGATGATGTGACCGATGACCTGCGCAATGAACAAGTCGGTTCCTGGGCCTCCCAGGTTGCCGCGCTGCCGGCCGTGCGCGATGCCTTGCTGCAGCGTCAGCGCGCGTTTCAGGAGCCGCCGGGCCTGGTCGCCGATGGTCGCGACATGGGCACGGTGGTGTTTCCGGAGGCCCCGCTGAAGATTTTCCTGACCGCCAGTGCCGAGGAGCGGGCGCGCCGCCGCTACTTGCAGTTGAAGGGCAAAGTCGATGGTGTTAGTCTGTCGAGTCTGCTAGATGAGATACGTGCACGCGATGAGCGTGATACCCAGCGCGCAGTAGCCCCGCTAAAGCCGGCGGCTGATGCCATACAGCTGGATTCCACGGAGTTGTCCATCGAGCAGGTGCTGGAACGCATCTTGAGCGAAATCGCCATTCGCGATATCGCCGGGTGACCAAGAAGGCCGCAGGGGACCAGTCATAGTCCTGGGGCGCTTCTTCTAATTGAAACTAACCCACACCGTCTGGGGTGTGGAGATGGGCGTATTCTTCGCCCTTATCAACAGGAATTAAAATGAGCGAAAGCTTTGCGGAACTCTTTGAAGAAAGCCTAAAAACCCTGAACCTTCAGGCAGGCTCCATCATCACCGGTGTTATCGTTGATATCGATTACCAAGCTCGCTGGGTAACCGTTCACGCTGGTCTGAAGTCTGAAGCTCTGATCCCGCTGGAACAGTTCTACAACGATGCTGGCGACCTGACTATCAATGTCGGTGACGAAGTTCACGTTGCTCTGGACTCGGTTGAAGACGGTTTCGGTGAAACCAAGCTGTCCCGTGAAAAAGCCAAGCGCGCTGAATGCTGGATTGTTCTCGAAGCAGCCTTCGCAGCTGAAGAAGTGGTCAAGGGCGTTATCAACGGTAAGGTTAAAGGCGGCTTCACTGTCGACGTTAACGGCATCCGTGCGTTCCTGCCAGGTTCTTTGGTCGACGTTCGTCCAGTGCGCGACACCACGCACCTGGAAGGCAAAGAACTCGAATTCAAGGTCATCAAACTCGACCAGAAACGCAACAACGTTGTCGTTTCCCGTCGCAGCGTCCTGGAAGCAGAAAACTCCGCCGAGCGTGAAGCTCTGCTGGAATCCCTGCAGGAAGGCCAACAAGTCAAAGGTATTGTCAAGAACCTCACCGATTACGGCGCATTCGTCGATCTGGGTGGCGTCGATGGCCTGCTGCACATTACCGACATGGCTTGGAAGCGTATCAAGCATCCTTCCGAAATCGTCAACGTTGGCGACGAGATCGATGTCAAGGTTCTGAAATACGATCGCGAGCGCAACCGTGTTTCCCTGGGCCTGAAGCAACTGGGTGAAGATCCATGGGTTGCTATCAAAGCCCGTTACCCAGAAAGCACTCGCGTAACCGCGCGTGTTACCAACCTGACCGACTACGGCTGCTTCGCAGAGCTGGAAGAAGGCGTGGAAGGCCTGGTACACGTTTCCGAAATGGACTGGACCAACAAGAACATCCACCCTTCGAAAGTCGTACAAGTCGGCGACGAAGTGGAAGTTATGGTTCTGGACATCGACGAAGAGCGTCGTCGTATCTCCCTGGGCATCAAGCAGTGCAAATCTAACCCATGGGAAGATTTCTCTGGCCAGTTCAACAAGGGCGATAAAATCTCCGGCACCATCAAGTCGATCACCGATTTCGGTATCTTCATTGGTCTGGACGGCGGCATCGACGGCCTGGTTCACCTGTCCGACATCTCCTGGAACGAAGTGGGCGAAGAAGCTGTTCGTCGTTTCAAGAAGGGCGACGAGCTGGACACCGTTATCCTGTCGGTTGACCCAGAGCGCGAGCGTATCTCCCTGGGTATCAAGCAGCTGGAAAGCGATCCGTTCTCCGAGTACGTTCAAGAGAACGACAAAGGCGCAATCGTTAAGGGCACTGTGAAAGAAGTTGACGCTAAAGGCGCCATCATCACTCTGGCCGACGATATCGAAGCGACTCTGAAAGCCTCCGAAATCAGCCGTGACCGCGTTGAAGACGCGCGCAACGTTCTGAAAGAAGGCCAGGAAGTAGAAGCCAAGATCATCAGCGTTGACCGCAAGAGCCGCGTAATCCAACTCTCCATCAAGTCGAAAGACGAGATCGAAGAGAAAGAAGCCATCCAGAGCCTGCGCGACAAGCCAGCCTCGTCGGATGCTCCAGTTGACACCACTCTTGGTGCTCTGCTGCGTGCGCAAATGGAAAAACAGAACTAAGTTCTGTCAGACCATAGAAAAAGGGCGACTTCGGTCGCCCTTTTTTGTGCCTGAAATTCGTTGAATCAACATCGAGAACCAAGACGCACAGCTCACTGTCAGAACTGACTATAGTCTTCATGAAAGCTGTTCCAGCGTTGTTGTTTTGATAAGGATTTAAATGAACAGGCTTATCGTGCTATTTGCAGTGCTAGTAGTGCTTGCAGGTTGCTCCAGTGCCAGCGCCAAGACCCACGCCAAGCGTGGAGTCAGCGGCATCGAGATCGATTGCTCGGGCTTGGGCAACAAATGGGAGAAGTGCGAGAAGCGCGCCGCCCGCGAGTGCAAGATGCAGGGCTACAAGGTGATCACCCGCTCCAGCGATGCCAAGGATGAAGAGGGCGACTACTTGTTCGGCTGGAACCCTGCTGGCGCCGTAACCCGTACCATGCTGGTGATCTGCAATTGATGGCGTCGCGCCGGCCATACGGGCTTCCATCTATCCCGCAGATAAGTTGCTGCGCGGGCTGTTCAAATTCATCAAGTCATGCTAAAACCTTCGAAGCGCTTTTCCTAGCTGCTTGAAAAAGAAGGGAAAAATATGACGAAGTCGGAGTTGATCGAACGAATTGTCACCCATCAAGGGCTGCTCTCATCCAAGGATGTCGAGCTGGCCATCAAGACCATGCTCGAGCAAATGTCCCAGTGCCTGGCGACCGGGGATCGGATTGAGATCCGTGGGTTTGGCAGCTTCTCCCTGCACTACCGCGCACCGCGCGTGGGGCGGAACCCCAAGACTGGGCAGTCGGTGAGTCTGGATGGGAAATTTGTGCCTCATTTCAAGCCGGGGAAGGAATTGCGGGATCGGGTGAATGAGGATGAGGAAGAGGGCGTTTGAGTTTTGTTAGGGGGTGAAGATGCTCGGTCTAAAGCGTGTGCTATTTTTATTGTTCATGTTGATGATTGCCGTATTTGTGATTCTTTTTGTTCTTGGGAATCAGCAGATGGTATCTCTTATGATATTTGGTTGGTCGGCACCGGCTGTTCCTCTGGCGATCCCGATGATTTTTTCTCTATTGCTTGGGCTCGCAATCGGTCCGGTTTTGGGCGTTTATATTGTTATTCGAGCCAAGCGTCGTGTTAGTGCTGATGCCTAATTCTATTCAGATTGTAGAAAGCCTTAAGCTTTGGGTGTAATTGCGGTATGGATGTTTCTTCACTTTGCATCACACCACCGCCAAGTGTTAGTTACTTTTCTACAGGCTCGTAATATATGTAATCGTTCAATTGCGCCTTATATTAAGTAGGATTTAGTGGGGGGGCTTTTTGCTTTTGCACTTTTTGTAGTGGCGCCATTCCATGCAGGATGGTTATTTGGTGGTCTTTGCATCGTTTTTGGAATGTTTTCAGTTGTTGCTTGATCCTTTTTTAGTTGTTTTAGGATGGCAAGTATTGTCCGTGTGAGGGAGGTAGGTTTTCTTCGTACGTGATATTTAAATGCCCTGGCTCCCCCGGCCGTTTATGGAATGTACGCTAGTGTTCGGTAGTCTAATTTTCCAGTCCTGTGTGAGAGCGGCAGGTGGTGCAGAGTCAGCGAGTGAGGCGCTAGACTATTTTAGGAGAAGTATGGCGATCATCCGTAATGATCTATCACTATTTCTGTACTTCAATCGGGGGATCCAGATGAGCAATACTCATTGTTTTATATAACTTGTGGGGCTTCCCTTTTTCTGGCTTATGGGAATGCTATTTAGAGTGATGCAAAGGTTTTTGAATTTGGAAAAAGGCTTTTGCGTTTCACTCCGGTGTATTGGATTACGAGCTTTGGCTTTTTACTGATCCTTTGGAGGGATTATTCACTGGACGTGGTGTTACTAGACCTTTCGATGAGCTTCGGATTTTTAGGTTATACGAAGGCTATGCCTGCTGGCGGTTGGTCAATAGGCAGTGGGGTTTGTTTTTATCTTGTATTTCCATTGATAATCTTTTTTGCGCTCGACGCTGGATTTTAGTAGTACCGCTATTTTTGCTAACTTTTTAAGTCGTGTTTATTTTTGCATTCGTTATGCTGGGTGCGCAGCAAAATCTGGCTGATCAATGGTTTGCTTGTATTCATTTATTTAATCAGGTGTTTTTATTTGATGCGGGTGTGGTTGCGAAGTTTTCGTCGGGAAGTGGCTGGTTTTGCTTGGGTAACAGAGATGCTCTGACTCTTTTGGTGATATGTGCCGGAATTTTGCTAAATTATGAAGGGGTGCCTGATATGATTTAGTTAGTTGTTAGTTCAAGAAAGGTGATTTTTACAGCTTTGGTTTCCTTTCTGCCTATGCCTGTTTTAACTTGCGCTTCTCGGGGG
>NZ_JASCPP010000115.1:0-18637 GCF_029959745.1 Pseudomonas sp. PS01298
TTGCTCGCGAATGCAGTGGATCAGTTACAGGTGCGCTTAATGACACACCGCATTCGCGAGCAAGCCCGCTCCCACATTTGATCAGCTTTGGGCTTCAGATCCGGGCATTTAGCCTTTTTTCTTGTAGGCCACGCAATCGATCTCGACCTTGCAGTCCACCATCATGTTGGCCTGCACGCAGGCGCGCGCCGGGGCGTGTTCCGGGGTGAAGTATTCACCGAACACCTTGTTGAAACTCCAGAAATCCCGTGGGTCTTCCAGCCAGACGCCGACGCGCACCACATCTTTCAATTCGTAACCGGCCTCTTCGAGGATCGCCACCACGTTGCGCATGGTCTGGCGGGTCTGTTCGATGATGCCGCCGTTGATGATTTCACCGTCCACCGCTGGCACCTGGCCCGAGACGTAGAGCCAGCCGTCCGCTTCCACCGCGCGGGCGAAAGGACGTGGCTGGCCACCGCCGGCGGTGCTGCCGGTGCCGTAACGAGTAATGCTCATAAATATATCTCCTGCTAATAAATCGATTAAAAACGAATGTTCTTCAAAAACTCCGCCAGGCGCGGCGATTGCGGCCGCTCGAAGATGTCCTTCGAGGTGCCCTGCTCTTCAATGCGGCCCTGGTTCATGAACACGATCTTGTCAGACACTTCATAGGCAAAGCGCATTTCGTGGGTGACCAGCAACATGGTCATGCCCTCTTCCGCCAGGCCCTTGATCACGCTGAGCACCTCCCCGACCAGTTCCGGGTCGAGGGCCGAGGTAACTTCGTCGAACAGCATCAGGCTGGGATTCATCGCAATCGCGCGGGCAATCGCCACACGCTGCTGCTGGCCACCCGAGAGTTGCCCCGGGAAGTGATTGCGCCGCTCCAGCAGGCCGACGCGGTCGAGCCATTTTTCGGCGAGGGCCACGGCCTCGTCCTTGCCCATCTTCTTGACCTTGAGCAGGCCGAGGGTCACGTTCTGCAACGCGGTCAAATGCGGGAACAGATTGAATTGCTGGAACGCCATGCCCGTCATCGCGCGGTGCTGGGCAATCACCCGCTCGGGGTGACGCACGCGTTTGCCGGCAATCTCGCTGTAGCCGATGGACTCGCCATCCAGGGTGATCTGGCCGCCCTGGAATTCCTCCAGCAGGTTGACGCAGCGCAGCAGCGTGGTCTTGCCCGAGCCGCTGGAGCCGATCAATGTCACCACGTTGCCGCGCTGCATGGACAGGTCGACGCCCTTGAGCACTTCGACCTGGCCGTATTGCTTGCGCAGGCCACGGATGTTCAGCAGCGGTTGGTTGGTTTGAGGTTGGTTCATGGCAAGGCCACCCGCTTTTCAATGTAGCGCCCGAATAACTCGATGGCGTAGTTGATGACAAAGAACATAAAGCCTGCGAACAGGTAGAACTCCAGGGTCATGAAGGTGCGTGCGATCACCTGTTGGGTGCTCAGCAGCAATTCGGCCACGCCGATTACCGACAGCAAGGTCGAGGCCTTGACGATTTCCGTGGAGGAGTTGACCCAGGTCGGCAGGATCTGGCGCAGCGCCTGGGGCAACAGCACGTAGCCCAGGGACTGGTAAAACGTCAGGCCGATGGCCTTGCCCGCTTCCAGTTGCCCACGGGGAATGGCTTGCAGCGCGCCGCGCACGATTTCCGAGACGTGGGACCCGCAGAACAGCGTGAGCCCGACGGCACCGGCCTGGAATGCGCTGATCTGCCAACCGAGCGCCGGCAGCATGTAGAAGCACGCCAACACCAGCACAAACACCGGCGTGCCACGGATCAGGTCGACATACAGGCGAAACGGCGCGCGCATCCAGAATTTGCCGTAGGTCAGGATCAACCCGGCGACGATACCGATCAGCGTGCCGAAAATAATCGCCAGTGCCGAGACATACACACTGGCCTGGAACCCCGCCCAGAGGGTGTCCCGGGCGATCCACAACTCATGCAACCAGCTGGGGGATTCGTACATGGAAACCTTCCTTAACGACGGATCGCCAGACGCTGTTCCAGGTAACGGAGCAGCATGGCAATGAGGTAACAGGCAGCCACGTAGAGCGCGGTCGTGACCAGCCAGGTTTCAATCACCCGGTAGCTTTCGACGTTGATCTTGCGGGCGTAATAAGTCAGCTCGGGCACCGCAATGGCAGCGGCCAGCGAGGTGTCCTTGAACAGCGAAATAAAGTTGTTCGACAGGGCTGGCAGCACGTTGCGCAACATCACCGGCACGGTGATATAGGCACGGATGCGCCATTCGCCCAGACCGATGGCCAGGCCGGCTTCACGCAAGCCCTTGGGAATATTCAACAGCCCGGCACGGAACACTTCGGTCAGGTAAGCCCCGGCGTACAACGACAAGGTGATGATGAACGAGGGGATCTTGTCCAGGCGGATACCCAGGCTGGGCAGCGCGAAGTAGATCAACAGGATCAGCACCAGGATCGGCGTATTGCGGATCACCGTCACATACACCGAGGCGAGCACACGCAACACCTTGTGTTTGGACAGCATGGCAAATGCCATCAACAGGCCGATCACGCAACCGATGGCGATCGAAAGAAGCGCCAGCTCGAGGCCCAGGCCGAGCCCCGCCAGCAAGCTGGGGAAGTCGCGCCACACGGCGGCAAAGTTCAACTGATAGTTCATGGTCGGCAGTACCTGAATGGGGCGCCGTCAGCGACGCCCCAGCGTTTACGAATTACTTGAACTCAACCGGGAAGCCGATCGCCGGTTCTGGCAGATCCACACCGAACCATTGCTTGAACGAGGCCTTGTAGGTCGGGAACTCCACGCCGGTCATGGCTTCATGCAGCGCGGTGTTGACGAAGTTCAGCCAGTCCTGGTCGCCACGCTTGACGGCGCACGCGTAGGTTTGCGGGCTCCAGGCGTAGGTCGGGCTGCGGTAGCGGCCGGGGTTCTGCACCATCAGGTATTTGACCGAGGACTGGTCGGTGGCGGCGGCATCGGCGCGGCCGGAGTTCACCGCCTGGTACATCAGGTCGACGCTGTCGTACTGGTCGACCTTGGCCTTGGGCAGGGCCTGGTGCACCAGTTCCTCGGCGTAGACGTTCTGCAGCACGGCGACGGTGACGCCATCACCGGCGGCCTGCAGGTCTTCGATTTCCTTGTATTTGCTGTTGTTCGGCAGCAGCAGGCCCACACCTTCACGGTAGTAAGGCAGGGTGAACGCCACTTGCTGCGCACGGCTGGCGGTGACGGTGATGAACTGGCAACTCATGTCGACCTTGTCGGTCAGCAGGTTGGGAATCCGTGCGTCGGACGACTGCACCACAAACTCGACCTTGCTCGGGTCGTTGAACAGACCCTTGGCCACAATGCGGCCGATATCGATATCAAACCCCTGCAACTTGCCATCCGCTCCCTGGAAGTGCCACGGCGCATTGGTACTGCCTGTACCCACGATCAGGTGCCCACGCTTGAGCACATCATCGAGCTTGCTGTCCGCCGCCTGCACTACGCTGGCGAGGGAAGCCGATGCGGCGAAGAGAAAAACACACGCTTTAAACACGGAAGGTCGGTGATGCATGACAAGCACTCCAGGAGTTGTGTATTCCGCTATACCGGAACTTAGTATGTAACAACGGAATAGACAGCAGAAAGTGTGCCACACGCGGTAACAGAAAAATATGAGAAGACTAAATTGCTTATAAATCAGCTAGATGAACACTCGCGATTCAACAGGCGTTGCGCCACCACCTGAAATCATTTTGCTACCCAAGGCCCCATACGCCGGTGACAGCCACCGGCCCGTGCGCCACAACGGTGTTACCCCGCACCATCACGGTGCACGGCAGGCATGGAAAAATCGCGGCGCTCGGCTAGCCTTGATCCAATGTCTACACGCCCCGCTGCAGGAGCCCGGTTCGCCGGCGAAAATCGTCAACGCTGACGCCGGCGCCGACAGATGGGCGCCATTTGGTTGAGAGGGTCTATGTCGATAAAAGTCTGTCTTGTCGCGGGTTTGCTGACGTTGCTGGTGGCTGGCAACGCTGCGGCCAGTAACGACCGCCGTGAATGCAAGGAAGAACTGCGCAAGCTCAACGATGCCTTGAGCACCAACTACACCAGCCAGAATCATCACGGTTACCGCCAGGCGAAAGCCTCGCGGGACAACCTGGAATACAAGAAATGCGCGAGCCAGGCCCGCAAGGCGCGCGAGCGGGTGGAGCGCGACGATGACCTGTGAAGGTTGACAGTAGACGCAGGTGATATCCCAGCTTAGCGTTGGCAACACACCCACGCGGCCTGAAGGGAGATGACCATGGGAGTGGCCACGCAAAAAATTTCCAATGCGCAGGAGTTTGCCAGGGTACTTAACACACCACGCCCGGTGTTCATTCTGTTTGTTAGCGAACACTGCGCTGCCTGTGCGACTGCAGGGCCGCTATTTGCCAGGACGGCCGGCAGGCATCCCTGGATCGTCAGCCTGATACTCGATTGCGCGCACACGCCGAGGCACCCTGATGTGACGGGCACCCCGACATTACTGATCTACCTGAACGGAACCCTGGTAGACAAACTCAAAGGTTTCGGCCCTGAAGAAGAACAAGTGCAGTGTGTGCAGGCCTTGTTCAGCCGCTATGACCGCAGCCTGCGTGCAAAAGCACCTGCGTCACCCGGCGCTCCTCCACTGCGGCTACCGTCAGACGCCAGCCCTCATGCTCCAGGCTATCGCCCACCACCGGCAGGCGGTCGAGCAGGCTCATCACCAAACCCGCCAGGGTTTGATAATCCTCGGTTGCGGCAGCCTTGAAACCGGTGCGCTGACGCACCAGGTTCAGGTTCAAGGCGCCATTGGCACGGTAGCCACCCGCTTCCTCGACAATGTCCGGGCCCTCGACTTCACTGGCGTCCGGCAACTCACCGGCGATGGATTCAAGGATGTCGGTCATGCTCAGCACCCCCATGAAGTCGCCGAATTCGTTGATCACGAAGGCGATATGGGTCGACTCCTGACGCATCTGCTCCAGCGCGTTGAGAATCGAAAAACTCTCGAGCAAGTTGATCGCGCGGCGCGCCAGGTGCTCCAGGTTCGGCTCGTTGCCGGCCAGGTATTCCTTGAGCAACTCCTTCTTGTGCACAAAGCCCAAAGGCTCATCGACATCGCCGTTGCGGATCAACGGCAACCGCGAGTAAGACGAATGCATCAGTTTCAGGCGGATAGTCTCGGGATCGTCCGCCAGGTCAATACAGTCGACCTTGGCCCGCGGCGTCATCAGTGTGCGAATCGGCCGCTCGGCCAGTTGCAGCACACCGCTGATCATCACGCGCTCACGCCGATCGAACAGCGGACCCTGTGCAGCATCCGGCTCGCCCAGCAGGTCGGCAACCTCTTCACCGACCTCCTCCACCGCCAGGCTGCGACCGCCGAGCAAGCGCATCACCGCGTGCGCGGTACGCTCGCGCACCGGCAGCACACCTTGTGCAGACTTCTTGCGACGTGCGCGGGCAATCTGGTTGAACACCTCAATCAGGATCGAGAAACCAATCGCCGCGTACAGATAGCCTTTCGGGATGTGGAAGCCCAGGCCTTCGGCGGTCAGCGCGAAGCCGATCATCATCAAAAAGCCCAGGCACAGCATGATCACCGTCGGGTGCGCGTTGACGAATCGCGTCAGCGGCTTGCTCGCCACGATCATCAGGCCGATGGACACGATCACCGCGATCATCATGACCGCCAGCTCATCCACCATGCCCACGGCGGTAATCACCGCGTCGAGGGAGAACACCGCGTCAAGCACCACGATCTGCGCCACGATCGGCCAGAACATCGCATAAGCCACATTGCCGGAGCGCTGCGCCACATGCCCTTCGAGGCGTTCGTGCAATTCCATGGTGGCCTTGAACAACAGGAACACACCGCCAAACAGCATGATCAGGTCACGCCCCGAGAAGCTCTTGTCGAACACCTCGAACAACGGCTGGGTCAGGGTGACCAGCCAGGAAATACTCGCCAGCAAGCCCAGGCGCATCAGCAGCGCCAGCGACAAACCGATCAAGCGCGCACGGTCGCGCTGCTCCGGTGGCAGTTTGTCCGCCAGGATCGCGATAAACACCAGATTGTCGATACCCAGCACCAGTTCCAGCACAATCAAGGTCAACAGGCCGAGCCAGGCCGTTGGATCCGCTAACCATTCCATTTATAGAGTCTCTTTACAGGTTTCAGAATGCCGGGCACGGCAAGGCGCGATCGGTGGATGACCGGGACAAGGTTAGCAAGCGATATACGGGGTGCTTCAGCGGGAACAGCAACAGCGGATGTCTTGGGGAAAGACGACTGGGAGGCTCCGAGAGGGTGTTCATGCAAGTCCTGAAATGACAAAAGGACTTGAATCCTACAGCCGAAATACAAATTTCCTACAACGCAAAACTATTACAAGATCTGTACACCAAGCCAACACAAAACCCATTTAGCAGCGGGCTTGCTGGCGAGTGCGGTGTGTCAGTCATCACATGAATTAACTGAATCACCGCCTTCGCGAGCAAGCCCGCTCCCACATTTTGCCCTGCATCGCGTCAGCTTTTACGGGTAGCATCATCCAGCGCCAAAATCGTATGCGCATTGGTCACCGTCGTCGCCAGCGTATTAATCACCCCCGACCGCAACGCCCCCAGCGTCGCCGCCGCCTTGGTGTTCTCGCTGGCAATCGCCACCACGTCTGGAATCCGAAACAGCTCCTGCACCGTCAACCCGATCACCCGCCCCTGAATCGCGTTGACCGCCGGCTGGCCGTGAATATCAATAAAGTCGTAACCCATCATGTCGCCCACAGTGCCGGACAACCGCGCCTGGGCAATTTCCTGGGGCGAGAACCAGCCCATGCGCACCATGTTGCTGTTCTCGCTCATGTCGCCAATACCGATCAAGGCGATATCGGCACGCCGCGCCCGGTCGAGGGTCGAGCGCACCGTGTCGTTATTGATCAACACCCCGCGCAGCTCCGGGTTGGCCACCAGGGCTGGGGCGTACAGGCTTTCGCTTTCACCGCCAAACCGCAGCGCCAGGCGCCGGCAGATATGGTCGGGGTTCATGTATTCGCCCGCCTTGAGCGAACCGCCGATCGCACAGACAAACGTGCAGTTGCGCGTCACCGGCAGGAACACGTTATCGGCCACCGCACCGACGTTGCGCCCCATGCCCACGGCGACAATCATGCCGTCGCTGAGCGTCTTGTTCAGGTAGTTGGCGACCAGGCTGGCGACGGCCGAGCGCTGGGTGTCGGGCTCACTGTGATCGACGGCGATCAACGCGCGATCCAGCTTGAAGCGCTTGACCAGGGCCTGCTCCAGCTCGTTGTTCATGGCCGGATGCTGCAACACGCGCACCTCGACAATGCCCTCATCGCGTGCACGCTTGAGCAGGCGACTGACCTTTGCGCGTGACAGGTCGAAGCGCTTGGCGATGGCTTCCTGAGTGACGTTCTCAAGGTAATAGAGCATCGCCACTTCGGTCATCTGATCGATATCGCTGGCTATGCGCTGGGTACTGTCACTCATGGGGACGGGCTTCCGTTTCGGCGTCAAAGGCGCATTCTCCCGACTCTTGCCCCGTTTAGTCCACTACTGATGCCCATCGCGCTCGATTGCATTGATGCGCTCGACCTTGGCCCCGGAACGCGCCGCCTCGAACTCCGACTCCAGGAACGACTTGACGATGCTCTTGGCCAGCTCGGCGCCGATTACCCGCGCACCGATGGACAGGATCTGCGCATCGTTGCTCTTGCGTGCACGCTCCGCCGAATAGGTGTCATGGGCCTGGGCCGCGCGGATGCCCAGCACCTTGTTGGCCGAAATGGCCATGCCGATCCCGGTGCCGCACACCAGCACGCCCAGCCGCTGCTGCCCGGCATTGATCGCAGTGGCCACGGCCAGGGCGATGTCCGGATAAAGCACGGGCGCAGTGGAATGGGTGCCGAAGTCGGTCACCGGATAGCCCAGCGCCTCGATATGGCGCTTCAACAGCTCTTTGAGCTCAAAACCTGCTTCATCGCATCCGATAGCCACCGGGAAAGGTGTGTTCATGGCGTCTGGCTCCGCTGCCGTGATCGTATTTATGTCTGATCAAATGATCATTCAGTGAAATTCCGCTCAGACATTTCGCGGCCATCCAACCCCCTATGTCAAGCATGATTTAACTGACCCTGCAGTCAAAGGCGTCAAAAACGGCCTTATAGACCGCCAAGATGAGAATCATCGCTTTTACATGAAAGAGATTGACTGATCAGAATTTCATTTGATACACATATGATCACAGCGAAACATGACTGTGCGACCTAATAAGAATTCACAGCACGAGGACACGCCGATGGCCACGCCATTACTGCTCCAGGCTGAACACGTCGCCAAGGCTTACGCCGGGGTCCCTGCCCTGCGTGACGGGCGCCTCTCTCTGCGGGCCGGCAGCGTCCACGCCCTGTGCGGCGGCAATGGCGCAGGCAAATCGACATTCCTGAGCATCTTGATGGGCATCACCCAGCGTGATGCCGGCAGCATTCTGCTCAACGGCACGCCGGTGCAGTTCAACCGCCCGAGTGAAGCGCTGGCGGCGGGGATCGCGATGATCACCCAGGAACTGGAACCCATCCCCTACATGACCGTTGCCGAAAACATCTGGCTGGGCCGTGAACCGCGCCGCGCCGGTTGCATCGTCGACAACAAGACCCTGAACCGCCGCACCCGCGAGTTGCTCGACAGCCTGGAGTTCGAGGTCGACGCCACCAGCCCCATGCACCGCCTGAGCGTCGCGCAGATCCAACTGGTGGAAATCGCCAAGGCCTTCAGCCATGACTGCCAGGTGATGATCATGGATGAGCCCACTTCGGCCATCGGTGAACGCGAGGCAGAGACCCTGTTCAAGGCCATTCGCCGCCTGACTGCCCGGGGCGCCGGCATCGTGTATGTGTCGCACCGCCTGAGCGAACTGGCGCAGATCGCCGATGACTACAGCATCTTTCGCGACGGCGCCTTTGTCGAAAGCGGGCGCATGGCCGATATCGACCGCAACCACCTCGTGCGCGGCATCGTCGGCCAGGAACTGACCCGCATCGACCACAAGGTCGGCCGCGAATGCGCCGCCGACACCTGCCTGCAAGTCGACAACCTGAGCCGCGCCGGTGAGTTCCACGACATCAGCCTGCAACTGCGCCAGGGTGAAATCCTCGGCATCTACGGCTTGATGGGTTCGGGGCGCAGCGAGTTCCTCAACTGCATCTACGGCCTCACGGTCGCGGACTCCGGCAGCGTGACCCTGCAAGGCAAGCCCATGCCCATCGGACTGCCCAAGGCGACCATCAGTGCCGGCATGTCGCTGGTCACCGAAGACCGCAAGGACAGCGGCCTGGTGCTCACCGGCAGCATTCTTTCCAACATTGCCCTGTCGGCCTACAAGCGCCTGTCGAGCTGGTCGCTGATCAATGCGCGCAAGGAAACCCAACTGGCCCAGGACATGGTCAAGCGCCTGCAGATCAAGACCACTTCCCTGGAATTGCCGGTGGCGTCCATGAGCGGTGGCAACCAACAGAAAGTGGTACTCGCCAAATGCCTGTCCACCGAACCGGTGTGCCTGCTGTGTGACGAACCGACCCGCGGGATCGACGAGGGCGCCAAGCAGGAGATCTACCACCTGCTCGACCAGTTCGTACGCGCCGGTGGCGCGGCCATCGTGGTGTCGTCGGAAGCACCGGAGCTGCTGCATCTGAGTGATCGCATCGCCGTATTCAAGGGCGGCCGGCTGGTGACCATCAGCACCGACACCGCCCTTTCCCAGGAAGCCTTGTTGAGTCTTGCCTCATGAATGCCAAAACCCTGTCCACACCCGCCGCCGCACCTATTGCCACACCCCGCAATCGCCTGCGCCTGTCCCTCGACCGTTTCGGCCTGCCGCTGGTATTCATCTTGCTGTGCGTGGTGATGGCGTTCTCCAGCGAATACTTCATGACCTGGCGCAACTGGATGGACATCCTGCGCCAGACCTCCATCAACGGCATCCTCGCGGTGGGCATGACCTACGTGATCCTGACCAAGGGCATCGACTTGTCGGTGGGCTCGATCCTGGCCTTTGCCGGACTGTGCAGCGCCATGGTCGCCACCCAGGGTTACGGCCTGCTCGCGGCGGTCAGCGCCGGGATGTTTGCCGGGGCGATGCTCGGCGTGGTGAACGGTTTCATGGTCGCCAACCTGTCGATCCCGCCGTTCGTGGCCACCCTGGGCATGCTCAGCATTGCGCGGGGCATGACCTTCATCCTCAACGATGGCAGCCCGATCACCGATCTGCCCGACACCTACCTGGCGCTGGGAATCGGCAAGATCGGTCCGATCGGCGTGCCGATCATCATCTTCGCCGTGGTCGCGCTGATCTTCTGGATGGTACTGCGCTACACCACCTACGGCCGCTATGTGTACGCAGTGGGCGGCAATGAAAAGAGCGCACGCACCTCAGGCATCGGCGTGCGCAAGGTGATGTTTTCGGTTTACGTGGTCTCGGGCCTGCTCGCCGGACTGGCTGGCGTGGTGCTGTCGGCCCGCACCACCTCGGCCCTGCCCCAGGCCGGGGTTTCCTACGAACTGGACGCGATTGCCGCCGTGGTGATCGGCGGTACGAGCTTGTCGGGGGGCACCGGCAGCATTGTCGGCACGTTGTTCGGCGCACTGTTGATCGGCGTGATCAACAACGGGCTGAACCTGCTCGGCGTGTCCTCTTATTACCAGCAGGTCGCCAAGGGCCTGATCATCGTGTTCGCAGTACTGATCGACGTGTGGCGCAAGAAAAAACGCTAGAGAACGACCCACAACAATAACCGGAGTTCTACTCATGAAACTTGGTACCACCTTGGCCGCCACAGCGGCTTTCTCCCTGCTCTCCTGCAGTATCGCCATGGCTGCCGACGGCAAGACCTACAAAATCGGTGCCGCCGTCTACGGCCTCAAGGGCCAGTTCATGCAGAACTGGGTACGCGAGCTGAAAGAACACCCGGCGGTCAAGGACGGCACCGTGCAGCTGACGGTGTTCGACGGCAACTATGACGCCCTGACCCAGAACAACCAGATCGAAAACATGGTGACCCAGCGCTACGACGCCATTCTGTTTGTGCCCATCGACACCAAGGCCGGCGTCGGCACCGTGAAGCAAGCCATGAGCAACGACGTGGTGGTCATCGCCTCGAACACGAAAGTAGCCGATGCCGCTGTGCCGTACGTGGGTAACGACGATGTGGAAGGCGGCCGCCTGCAGGCCCAGGCGATGGTCGACAAGCTCAATGGCAAAGGCAACGTGGTGATCATCCAGGGCCCGATCGGCCAGTCGGCGCAAATCGACCGGGAAAAAGGCGAGCTGGAAGTGCTGGGCAAGCACCCGGACATCAAGATCATCGAGAAAAAGACCGCCAACTGGGACCGTGCGCAGGCGCTGACCCTGACCGAAGACTGGCTGAACGCGCACCCCAAAGGCATCAACGGCGTGATCGCGCAAAACGACGACATGGCCCTCGGCGCCGTACAGGCGTTGAAGTCTCACGGGCTGACTTCCAAAGACGTGCCGGTGACCTCCATCGACGGCATGCCGGACGCGATCCAGGCCGCAAAAAAAGACGAAGTCACCACCTTCCTGCAGGACGCCCAAGCCCAATCCCAAGGCGCACTGGACGTGGCGTTGCGCGCCCTGGCCGGCAAGGACTACAAGCCGCAATCGGTGATCTGGGAGCGTTACGCCAAGGACGTGAAATGGGCTGACGGCACCGCCAAGAATTACATCCTGCCGTGGGTGCCAGTGACGAATGCCAACGCCGATGCGCTGTACAAACAAGTCAGCGGCGGTAAGTAGCTTTCACCCTGAAATAGGGTCAAGTGCGGGAGCCGGCTTGCCTGCGATGGCATCACCTCGGTTTGACTGAAAGACCGAGTCGCTTGCATCGCAAGCCAGCTCCCACATTGGATCTCCAGCGCTTTCGATAAAGGAGTCATGCATGTCTGGATTCTGGAACCAAGCCTTCGACCTCACCGGCCGGTGTGCAGTGATCACCGGTGGCGCCGCCGGGATCGGCCTGGCCTGCGCCACCCTGCTGGCGGAACGCGGCGCCCGCGTGGCGTTGCTCGACCGCGACCCCGCCGTGGCTGAAGTGGCCGCCAGCCTGGGCGCCGGGCACTTGGGCATTGCCGTTGATCTCAGCCAGATCGGCCAGATACAAACCACCGTCGATAGCGTATTCGAACACTTCCAACGCCTCGATTACCTGATCAACAGCGCCGGCGTGGCGCTCCTGGACAAGGCTATTGATGTCAGCGAAAGCGCGTGGGACACCACCCTGGACATCAACCTCAAGGCCAGCTTTTTTGTCGCCCAGGCCTGCGCCAAGCACATGCTCGCCAACGGCGGCGGGCGCATCGTCAACCTTGCTTCGCAGGCTGCCGTGATTGGCCTGGACCGCCACGTCGCCTACTGCGCGAGCAAAGCGGCCATTGTCGGCATGACCAAGGTATTGGCGATGGAATGGGCGCCGCACATCAACGTCAACGCCATCTCCCCGACCATCGTCGAGACCGCGCTGGGTAAAAAAGCCTGGGCCGGTGAAGTCGGCGAAAAAGCCAAATTGCAGATCCCGGCGGGCCGTTTTGCCCAGCCGGAGGAAATCGCCGGGCTGGCGTTGTACCTGCTCAGCGACGCCGCGCAGATGGTCACCGGCGCCAACATGGTGATCGACGGCGGCTACAGCATTCAGTAATTCATTTTTTGTCGTGAGGTTTTGTCATGTCCACCGTCACCGAACGCACCCCCGAACAACTGTCACCGGTCATCCCGAAAACCATGCAGGCCGTGGTCTGTCACGGCCCTGAAGATTACCGCCTGGAAACCGTCGACGTGCCCACGCCCGGCCCCGACGAGATTCTTACCAAAGTCGAGTTGTGCGGCATTTGCATGGGCGATATCAAGACCTATCGCGGCGCCCCCTCGTTCTGGGGTGACGCCGAGCAACCCCGCTATGTGAAACCGCCGATGATTCCCGGCCATGAATTCGTCTGCCGTGTGGTTGCCCTGGGCCCAGGCGCGGAGAAACGTGGCGTGGCGGTCGGCGACCGGGTGATCTCCGAGCAGATCGTGCCGTGCTGGGGCTGTCGCTTCTGCAACCACGGCCAATACTGGATGTGCCAGAAGCATGACCTCTATGGCTTCCAGAACAATGTGCAGGGCGCCATGGCCCAGTACATGATCTTCACCAAGGAAGGCATCATCCACAAAGTGCCAGACTCCATCGCCCCCGACGAAGCAATACTGATCGAACCGCTGGCGTGTTCGCTGCACGCGGCGGAACGCGCGAATGTGGATTTCGATGATGTGGTGGTGGTCGCTGGCGCCGGCACCCTGGGCCTGGGGATCATCGGCGCGGTGCGCATGCGCAACCCGAAAAAGCTCATCGTGCTGGACATGAAGCCCGAACGCGCTGCCCTTGCCTTGCGCATGGGCGCCGACGAGGTCTGGAACCCGGCCGAGGTCGATGTACTGGCGAAGATCCGCGAGATCACCGAAGGCTACGGTTGCGACATTTACATCGAGGCCACCGGGCACCACAAGGCCGTGAACCAGGGCCTGGCGATGCTGCGCAAGCTGGGGCGTTTCGTCGAGTTCAGCGTGTTCAATGACGAAGCCACGGTGGACTGGTCGATCATTGGCGACCGCAAGGAGCTGGACGTGCTGGGCTCGCACCTGGGCCCGTACATGTACCCGCGCGCCATCGACTTCATCGGCAACCGCAAGATCGACATGCGCGACGTGGTGACCCACAAGTTTGCGCTGGCAGACTTCAAGGAAGCGTTCGCAGTGATGGAGCGCGGCGACAAATCACTGAAGGTAGTCCTGGAACCCTGATCCACAGGCGAACACGCCCTGGCGTTGATCCATGCTGCCCCCTAGAACAAGAACACAGGAACCCGCGTTATGAATCGAGTCATCAACGATCCGGACCAAGTGGTCGAGGACATGCTGCGCGGTATTCTGGTCGCGCACCCCGAACTGCGCCAATACGAGGCCAACCCTCGGGTGATCGTCAAGGCCAGGCCTTCGGCCCAAGGCAGCGTCGGCATTGTCACCGGCGGCGGCTCGGGGCATGAACCGGCCTTTCTCGGTTACGTCGGCCCAGGCCTGGTGGATGCGGTAGCCGTCGGCGAGATCTTCTCCTCGCCCACTGCCAAGAGTTTTTTCGACGCGTTCCGCGCCGCTGACCAGGGCGCCGGCGTGGCCTGCCTCTACGGCAACTATGCCGGCGATAACATGAACGTGAAGCTGGCGATGAAAATGGCCGCCAGCAAAGACATGCGTATCCGCACCGTGGTCGCCAACGATGACGTGGCATCTGCGCCCAAGGCCGACATTGCCAAGCGCCGTGGCGTGGCCGGGGAAATCTTCATGTGGAAGATCGGCGGCGCCGCTGCGGCCCAGCACTACGACCTGGACGGGGTGATCCGGGTCGCGCAGAAAACCGTCGACCACTGCCGCTCGATTGGTATCGGCCTCACGCCGTGCACCATTGCGGCAGTGGGCAAGCCGAACTTCCAGATCCCCGACGGCCAGATGGAACTGGGCATCGGCCATCATGGCGAACCGGGTATCGAAGTGGTTCCGATCGAACCGGCCGCAGCCATGGCCGAACGCATGCTCGCGCCGATCCTCGCCGACCGTGACTTCAGCCAGGACGACAGCGTGGTGGTGCTGGTCTCGGGCCTGGGCGCCACGCCGGTCATGGAGTTGTATATTTTCTATGCCGAGGTCGAAAAACAGCTCAAGACCAAAGGCTTGAAGATTCACCGCTGCTATGTCGGCAACTACTTCACGTCTCTTGAGATGATGGGCGTGACCCTGACTTTGCTCGGCCTCGACGCCGAGTTGAAAACCCTGATCGACCAACCCTGCCGCTCCATCGGCATGACCCAGGCGGAGTGAACCATGAGCCAGCATTTTTCCACCCGTGACGGCAGCGCCATCGTCGCCGACCTGGTCAGCGTGATCGTGGCCAACCGCGAATACCTCAGCGAAGTCGACGGTGCCATTGGCGATGGCGACCATGGCATCAACATGGCCAAGGGTTTCGCCCATTGCGGGCGCACCATCGACGGCCGCCAACTGACCCTGGCCGAAGCACTCGACGAACTGACCCTCAGCCTGATGGAAGGCATCGGCGGCTCCATGGGCCCACTGTATGGCAGTCTGTTCATTGGCATGGCCGATGAAGTGCGCAACAGCGACGACATCGACGCCGCAACCTTTGCCCATTTGCTGCGCGGCGGCTTGACCTCGTTGCAGGACATTACCGAGGCGGGTGTGGGCGACAAGTGCCTGATGGACACCTTGATCCCGGCCGTCGAAGCCTTCGAGCGGGCGCATGCCTCCGGGGCCGCCTTCAGCGACGCACTGGACGCGATGAAAGCCGCCGCATCACAGGGCCGCGATTCGACCAAGGACCTGGTGGCGAAGATCGGCCGCGCCAGTCGCCTGGGCGAACGCTCCCTCGGCGTGCTGGATGCCGGGGCCGTGTCGTGCTGCCTGATCCTTACGCGCCTGGCCGATTCGGTACAGCCGCGACTGTCTGCTTGACCTGCTGGATGTACCGCGCCACCGCCGGCGCTTTTTCGAAGCGCCGGTGAATCAGCGACAGCCACGACGACGCGTCACTGCCCTGGATGCTGCGGTACACCACGCCTGGCAAACTCACATGCCCGACCATTGACGCCGGCACCACCGCCACACCCTGCCCGAGTGACACCAGCGCCACCACCGCCACCAATCCGCCGGGCTGCGGTCCGAGCCGCGGTGCATAGCCGCCTTGCGCCGCCACTTGCAAGGTACCGCTGATTTGCTCCGGCAAGATGAACGTCTCGTTTTGCAGGTGCGCGCAACCGATGGCCTTCAGCCCCAGCAGCCAGGAGTCCTGCGGCAGCGCCAAGACAAACCCTTCACTGTCCAGGCGTACCGCCTCGACACCCTCCGGCAGGGTCATGGGCGAGCGGATATAGCCGATATCGACACGCCCGTCCGCTACCGCGCCAGGCAACGTCGCCATCGCACATTCGCGCACGTTCACGCTGACATCCGGAAACGCCTGGCTGAACGCCTGGATTTGCCGCTGCAACAGGCCCGAATACACCGCCGACGCCACATAACCTAATTCGATATGACCGATCTCGCCACGGCCGGCGCGCTGGGCATTGCGCTGGGCGAACTCGAACTGGCGCACAGTCGCCTCGGCCTCGATCAACAGCGCCGCACCCGCCTCGGTGAGGCTGACTTCGCGTTGCTGGCGGACAAACAGGCGCGTGCCCAGGGTCGCCTCCATGTCCTGGATTTGCCGACTCAGGGTCGGCGGCGCAATGCCCAGTTGCTCCGCCGCGCGGGTGAAGTTTCGGTGCCGGGCAACCGCCAGGAAATAGCGGAAATGACGTATTTCCATCGCAGGATTAGCTCAAAGGTAATGAAGATCACACTGGCACCTAATAACGCCACGGTGGACCGAAGATAAGCTAGGCGCACGCTCACAGTAGAGAGACCCGCTTATGTTAGTCAAATCGCTGGTACTGGTATTGACCGGCCTGAGCCTCGCCCCCGCGGCGATGGCGAACGAACCACCCGCCAGCGTTGCCCACAAGGCAACACTGACCTTGGCCACGGCCCAGCAGATTGCGGCGCAGGCACGTAAAGTCGCCGCGGATAACGGTTGGCCCTGCGCGCTGGCAATTGTCGATGACGGCGGCTGGCCGATTCTCACCACGCGCATGGACGGTGCGCCGGTGGTCGCCGGGATCGAGCTGGCCCAAGGCAAGGCGCGCACCTCGGCGCTGTTCAAACGGCCTTCGGCCGACCTCGAAAATGCCATCAACGGTGGGCGCCCGGCGGCTGTCACAGCCGGCCTGCTGATGATGAAGGGCGCGCTGCCGATCATCCTCGAAGGCCAGGTCGTGGGCGCCCTCGGCATCAGCGCCGACACCCCGGCCCACGATGAACAGATCGCCCAGGCGGCGTTGGCGGCGGTGCAGCCATGAGCAGCGCCAGCCCACGGTTTACCTTGCTGACCGCCTCCGGGGTCTGTTCGCTGATTGTGCTCGACACCAACATCGTCGCCGTGACCCTGCCGAGCATCGCCCGCGACCTGGGGGCGAACTTTGCCGATATCGAATGGGTGGTCAGTGCCTACATGCTCGCGTTCGCCGCCCTGCTGTTGCCAGCCGGCAGCATCGCCGACCGCTTTGGTCGCAAGAAGACCCTGGTCTGGGGCCTGGGAATTTTCATCCTGGCCTCTCTCGGCTGCGGCGCGGCGCCCACTGCGCTGTGGCTGGATATCGCGCGGGCCGTCAAAGGTGTCGGCGCAGCCCTGCTCTTGACCTCGGCGCTGGCCTCCATCGGCCACACCTTCCACGACGAGGTCGAGCGCGCCAAGGCCTGGGCCTTCTGGGGCGCCTGCATGGGCGTGGCGATGACCGCCGCGCCGACGCTGGGCGGCCTGATCACCGAATACCTGGGCTGGCGCTGGATCTTCTACCTCAACCTGCCCGTGGGCCTGGTATTGATGAGCCTGGTGCTGCGCGCCATTCCAGAGTCCCGAGACACCCAGTCTGCACGCCTCGACCCGTGGGGCAGCCTGACCTTCAGCGCAAGCTTGCTGTGTTTGACCTGGGGCCTGATCGAGGCCAACCGCATCGGCTGGGACAACCCGCTGACCTATGCGCGGCTACTGGGCGGCGCAGCCTTGCTGGCTGCGTTTGTCCTCGCCGAACGCCTGCAACAACGGCCGATGGTCGACCTGCAACTGTTCCGGCATCCACGCTTCATCGGCGCGCTGCTGGGGATGTTTGCCTACGCCGGCTGCGCCCAGGTGATGATGACGCTGCTGCCGTTCTACCTGCAGAACGGCCTGGGCTTTTCCGCGATTGCTTCAGGGCTGGGCATGCTGCCCTTTGCCCTGACGATGTTGATCTGCCCAAGAATTGGCGCACGCCTGGCCAGCCGTTTTACCCCGTCGACAATAATGGCGACGGGACTCGCATTGGTCGGCAGCGGCAATTTGCTGAGCGCCTGGGCAGTGAACATCGGTGGTTACCTGCCCTTCGCCCTGGCCATTGCAGTCACGGGCGCCGGAGCGGGCCTGCTGAATGGCGACACGCAAAAAAACATCATGGCCTGCGTGCCACGAGACCGTGCTGGCATGGCCTCGGGCATGAGCACTACCATGCGTTTCAGCGCGATCATGCTGGCGATTGGCGTGTACGGGGCATTGCTGAGCAGCCATAGCGAGCAACTGCTGCGTGCGAGTCTCGACAGCCAGTGGCAGGCGCAGCTAGCGGGAATTGCCTCGCGGGTGGTGGCCGGGGACATGCCGGCGGCGATGGGCTTGTTGCCGGAGACGGCACGGGCGGTGGCACAACCACTGGCGCGGCAGGCGTTTGTCGGCGGGTTCGGCGCTGTGCTGTGGGTGGCAGGGTTGTTGGGTCTGCTGGGCGCGTTGGTGGTGGGGATGCTGATGCGAAAGCCGATTCCTGTGGTGCAACAGGCCTGCGTGCTAACGCAGAACTGAATGTGGGAGCGGGCTTGCCCGCGATGGCGCCAGTTCAGTCGGTAGAGGCATCGACTGGTACATCGCTATCG
>NZ_JASCPP010000116.1:0-18417 GCF_029959745.1 Pseudomonas sp. PS01298
GGCTTGCTCGCGAAAGCGGTGTGTCAGTGAAAGATTCTTCAACTGAACCACCGCTTTCGCGAGCAAGCCCGCTCCCACATTGGTCCTGCGGTACTTCAGGGATGGGGTTTCTTGAACACGTAGAACAGGTTCGGCTCGCTGACCAGGTACAACGTGCCCTCGTCATCCATGGCGATCCCCTCGGCCTGCGGCACCCGCTTCTTCAGGCCATGGCGCCCGTTGAGCAGCGACAGGCTGCTCAGCGGGCGACCGTCGATATCCAGCTCCAACACCAGGAACGACTCATCCGAGAGCGCCAGCAAGTGACCGCTGCGCTCGTCGTATTGCAGGCTCGACAGGTCGCGCACAAACAGCCCGGCGTCACGCTTGGGGTTGTTGATCACATGCACCGAGTAGGTTTTTTCCGGCTTGAAATGCGGGAAGCCGTGGACCTCATAGATCAGCATCGGGTCGCGCTCCTTGGCCACGAACAGGCGCTTGCCGACAGAATCGTAGGCCAGCCCCTCGAAGCCCTTGTTGCCACCCACATGCAAGCCCAGGGTCATTTGCTCCGCATCGGCGGCGTCGAGGAATTTGGTGTCGTCATCCACATGCACCTTGATCAGGCGCTGCTGGCGCTCGTCGCTGATGACATAGATGTTGTCACTGATGAACTCCACCGCCTCGGCATCGCCAAATCCCACCAACGGGATACGCCGCAAAATCTTGCCTTGAAGGGACAGCTCAATCAGCTCGGCATTTTTATTGGTGACGGTAAACAGGCTTTTGCGCAGCGGATCGTAGGTGAGGGCCGAGACGTCGTCGTCGAGCCCGTCGATCACCTGGGCTTCCAGGACCACCCGGTAATCGGCCAGGCCGATCGAGCGCTCATCGGTCGGCTGGCGCCAGGCCTGCCAGTTGAACCAGGCGCGCTCGAACAGACGAAAATGCTGCGCAACGGCCCCGGCACTGATCAGGGCGATCAGCGCGAGCACGAAGAATAGAGGTTTGGGGCGGGCAAGTCGGCGCATCGGGCGAGCTCAAAGTCAAAAGTGGCGAATGAATATCACGCCTGTCTGAATTTAAACTTAAACGCGCCCCGGTGTCTGGCTAATGCCGCTGATAGAGAAATATCCGACGTAATTTGTCTGCTATTTCTGTTTTTCGAAACGATAAAACAGATTTGGCTCACTGACCATGTACAACGTGCCGTCCTCGTCCATGGTCACCCCCTCCGCCCGTGGAATGGTTTTCTTCAGCCCGTTGAAACCGCCGAGCAGGGTCATGAAGCTGACTTGCTCGCCCTTTTCATCCAGCTCCAGCAACAGGTGGGAGTCGGCCGAGAGCACCAGCAAGTGCCCGGTACGCGGGTCGACAGCCAGGGCCGAGAGGTTGCGCATGTCCAACTCTTTACTCGCCAGCTTTTGCTTATCGCCCGTCAGGGTCTGGCTGCCATCGCTTTTCCAGGTGAACAACGCCGGTGGACGCTCTTCGCCCAAGATCAACTGCTGGTTGCGCTTGTCCCAGGTGATGCCTTCGAAGGCCTTGTTCTGGTCTTTGGACGGGCCGAGGTCGTACGTCGGGAAATCGGCCTTGTTCAATTGCTGGGTGGTCGCGTCGACCTTGACGATGGTGAGCGTGTGCTGGCGCTCATCGACGACTGCCAGCAGGCCATTTTCCATCACTGTCACGCCTTCCGGATTGTCCCAGCCGTTGAGCGGCATCTTGCGCAGCACATCGCCCTGCAGGCTCAGCTCGGCGAGGAAGGGGTTCTTGCCCATCACGGAAAACAGGGTTTTGGTCTGTGGGTTGTAGGAGACGTCCGAAGCTTCGTCCTTCTCCATGCCAGGCAACAACTTGCCATCGATCACCGCATGGTAATCCGGCAGCCACACACTCTCCTGGCGCTCGGCCGGGGTTTCAAAGCGCTCCAGCACCCACAGCAGGCCGCGATCGTCCCAGTGCATGGCCCAGGAAACGCCGTACACGATCGCCCCCGCCAGGAAAAGCCAGGAATACCAGCGCAAGGCAAAGCGAGAACGCGGCTTGGAAGTAGCAGAGGGCAGAGGCACGGCCATTGAACGCTTTTCCGGAAATTCAGCTTTAGGGATTAGCACAGGATCAACGGGCCCGCGCGCTGGAGGCTGAGGATTATCCGGATGGCGTGTGAAAAAAATGCAAAAACTTGAATTTCAGGCTCCCATAAACACCTGTGGGAGCCGGGCTTGCCCGCGATGAGGGTGGATCAATCAACACTCAAGCTGACTGACACACCGCCATCGCGGGCAAGCCCGGCTCCCACATTGTTGACCGCGCTGGTTAGCGGACGCTGCTTTCGAAGCGGTTTACGCCGGTCAGTTCCAGCACCAGCTCATCACCGACATTCAACGGGCCGACGCCGGCCGGGGTGCCGGTGAGGATCACGTCGCCGGCCTGCAGCGAGAAGCAGCCGGCCATGTGCTGGATCATCGGGATGATCGGGTTGAGCATCTGCGAGCTGTTGCCATCCTGGCGCACTTCGCCATTGATGCTCAGGCGGATGCCGATATCGGTGACGTCCGGGAACGTGCTGCCGACCACAAACGGCGCGATCACCGCCGCGCCGTCGAAGGACTTGGCGATTTCCCACGGCAGGCCCTTGGCTTTCAGCTCGGCCTGCTTGTCGCGCAGGGTCAGGTCCAGGGCCGGGGCGAAGCCGGAAATGGCGTCCAGCACTTCTTCACGGCTGGGCTTGGTCGACAGGGGCTTGCCGATCAGCACCGCGATTTCGGCTTCGTAATGCACCGAACCGCGCTCGGTCGGAATGCTGAAACCGCCTTCAAGCGGTACCACGCAGCTGCCCGGCTTGATGAACAGCAGCGGCTCGGTCGGCACCGGATTATCCAGTTCCTTGGCATGTTCGGCGTAGTTGCGCCCGATACACACCACTTTACCCACAGGAAAGTGGATGTTGGTGCCGTCGACATACTTGTGCTGGTAGCTCATGGAACGACTCCTTCAGGGCGATTAAACAGCGAAGATCTTGCCGGGGTTCATGATCCCGTTCGGGTCGAACACCGCCTTGACGGCCTTCATGTATTCGATTTCAACCGGCGAACGGCTGTAGGTCAGGTAGTCGCGCTTGGTCATGCCCACGCCATGCTCGGCGGAGATCGAGCCGTTGTACTTCTCGACGGTCTCGAACACCCACTTGTTGACGGTGGCGCACTTGGCGAAGAACTCATCCTTGCTGAGGTTTTCCGGCTTGAGGATGTTCAAGTGCAGGTTGCCGTCGCCGATGTGACCGAACCAGACGATTTCGAAGTCCGGGTAGTGTTCACCGACGATCGCATCAATTTCTTTCAAGAACGCCGGCACTTTGGAGACAGTCACCGAGATATCATTCTTGTATGGGGTCCAGTGCGAAATCGTCTCGGAGATGTACTCGCGCAGCTTCCACAGGTTGTGCAGCTGGGTTTCGCTCTGGCTCATCACACCGTCCAGCACCCAGCCCTGCTCGACGCAATGCTCGAAGGTTTCCAGCGCATGGTTGGCGACTTCTTCGGTGGTGGCTTCAAATTCCAGCAACGCGTAGAACGGGCATTCGGTGTCGAACGGCGCCGGCACGTCGCCACGGCCCATGACCTTGGCCAGGGCCTTGTCGGAAAAGAATTCGAAGGCCGTCAGGTCCAGCTTGCTCTGGAACGCATGCAGTACCGGCATGATCGAGTCGAAATCGGTAGTACCGAGCACCATGGCGGTGAGGTTTTTCGGCGCCCGGTCCAGGCGCATGGTGGCTTCGACCACAAAGCCCAGGGTGCCTTCAGCGCCGATGAACAGCTGGCGCATGTCGTAGCCGGTGGCGTTCTTGATCAGGTCGCGGTTCAGCTCCAGTACGTCGCCCTTGCCGGTGACGACTTTCATGCCGGCCACCCAGTTACGGGTCATGCCGTAGCGAATGACCTTGATCCCGCCAGCATTGGTGCCGATATTGCCGCCAATCTGGCTGGAACCGGACGACGCGAAGTCCACCGGGTAGTACAGGCCTTTCTCTTCGGCGGCGTTCTGCAATTGCTTGGTGACTACGCCCGGCTGGCACACGGCGGTGCGGTCGGTGAGGTTGAGGTCGAGGATCTGGTTCATGTAGTCGAACGACACCACCACCTCGCCATTCGCCGCCACGGCAGCGGCCGACAGCCCGGTACGACCACCGGACGGCACCAGCGCGACCTTGTGTGCATTGGCCCAACGAACGATAGCCTGCACCTGCTCGATGGTCTTGGGGAACACGATGGCGGTCGGCGCAGGGGCGAAGTGCTTGGTCCAATCCTTGCCGTAAGCCTCGAGGGAGTCGGCATCGGTCAGCACTTTGCCGGGCTCAACCAGGGTCTTTAGCTCATCAATCAGGGCAGGATGGGTCATCGACAGAACTCTCGAACAATTCATGGTCATCCTGAGAACGCTTCACGTCGCAGGAATGAGTGTTTAGCGGGGCGCGTATGCTAGCATACCGCCCCCGCAGGACAGAGCCCAAGGGCGTTTCTGCGGTGACGGCTTTCCTGCCGTCCGGGTCAGCTTAAGCGATCCGATTCCCTGCCATTTTTCTCCGGGATACAGGTTTACGCAGATGAGCAAGACTTCTCTCGATAAGAGCAAGATCAAGTTCCTTCTTCTGGAAGGCGTCCACCCATCGGCCGTCGACGTTCTGAAGGCCGCCGGGTACTCCAGCATTGAGTACATCACCAGTTCTCTGCCGGAAGCCCAGCTCAAGGAAAAGATCGCCGACGCGCACTTTATCGGCATTCGCTCCCGCACTCAGCTGACCGAAGAGATCTTCGACCACGCCAAGAAACTCGTGGCGGTCGGCTGTTTCTGCATCGGCACCAACCAGGTCGACCTCAATGCAGCGCGCGAGCGCGGCATCGCGGTGTTCAACGCCCCGTACTCCAACACCCGTTCCGTCGCGGAACTGGTGCTGGCCGAGGCGATCCTGCTGTTGCGCGGTATCCCTGAGAAGAACGCTTCCTGCCACCGTGGCGGCTGGATCAAGAGCGCAGCCAACTCCTTCGAAATCCGGGGCAAGAAGCTGGGTATCGTCGGTTACGGCTCGATCGGCACCCAACTGTCGGTCCTGGCTGAAGGCCTGGGCATGCAGGTGTTCTTCTACGACACCCTGACCAAGCTGCCGTTGGGCAACGCCACCCAAGTGGCGAGCCTGACCGAGCTGCTGGGCATGTCCGATATCGTCACCCTGCACGTGCCGGAAACCGCTGAGACCCAGTGGATGATCGGCGAGAAGGAAATCCGCGCCATTAAGAAAGGCGGCATCCTGATCAACGCTGCACGCGGCACCGTGGTCGAGCTGGACGCCCTGGCCGACGCGATCAAGGACAAGCACCTGATCGGCGCCGCCATTGACGTGTTCCCGGTGGAGCCACGCTCCAACGACGACATCTTCGAAAGCCCGCTGCGTGGCCTGGATAACGTGATCCTGACCCCGCACATCGGCGGTTCCACCGCTGAAGCCCAAGCCAACATCGGCCTGGAAGTGTCGGAGAAGCTGGTCAAGTACAGCGACAACGGTACGTCGGTGTCCTCCGTCAACTTCCCGGAAGTGGCGCTGCCGGCTCACCCTGGCAAGCACCGTCTGCTGCACATCCACCAGAACATCCCTGGCGTGATGATGGAGATCAACAAGGTCTTCGCGGAAAACGGCATCAACATCTCCGGTCAGTTCCTGCAGACCAACGAGAAGGTTGGCTACGTGGTGATCGACGTCGACGCCGAGTACTCGGACCTGGCACAAGAGAAGCTGCAGCACATCAACGGCACGATTCGTAGCCGCGTGTTGTTCTAACGCTGCAAACGCTGCACAAAAAAATGGGAGACCCGCAGGGGTCTCCCATTTTTTTGTCTGAACAAATCTTACTTGACGTTAACCGTGATGACTTTCGACGCTACAGTCGGGTTGAACTGCATGTGCAGTTTGTCGCCAGCTACGAGTTGCAGCGTGTGCTTGCCTGGGGTGAGGGTCAGTTCGGTTTCGGTCTGGGCCTTGCCGTAGTGAATCACGGTGTCGGTGGCGGGAATCGGCACGCTGGCGTCAGGCAGTTCTTTCTGGTCGACCAGCAGATGGTGGTGGCCGGTACCTGGATCCTGGCTGGTAGCCGGAGCCAGTTTCAGACCTTCCATGCCGAATTTTACGGTAAAGGTTTTATCCACGGTGGCGCCGTCTTTTGGCGACACGATAAATACCTTGGCGCCTTCAGGTGGCGCGCTGCGCGGGATACCGTCGGCGGCAGTGGCCAACATCGAAGCACCCAGCAGCAGGCTGGCCAGGGTGGCACGGGACAATAAGGCTTTCATTCGCTTCTCCAGTTTTTCCAGGAAATCTGTTCGGTTATGACAACTTAGCGACAAATTGCTGTCCAAGGCACTCAACACCATAGCAAAGCGATGCTGAACGGCGCCTCGCACATTCGAAATCTCTAGGAGTGACCATGCGCTTTTCGCCTGGCCTGTTACTTTTGCTTCCCCTCATGAGCCCTTTGGCTCACGCCGAACTGGTTGATGATGTGTTTGATCGCGGCGAACTGCGCATCGCGCTCGAAGCCAACACCCCGCCGTTCAACTTCAAGGAAGGCGACAAACTCACCGGCTTCGAAGTGGAACTTGGCGAGCAATTGGCCAAGGAAATGGATGTACGCCCCTCGTTCATCACCACCGATGACACCGACCTGCTGCCAGGCGTGGCAACCGGCAAGTACGACGTGGCCATCAACCATATCGCTATGACTGCCGAGCTGCAGGATCGTTTCGATTTCAGCGAGGCTTACCTCGAAAAGCCGCAGCTGGCGATTCCCTTCCAGAAGGGCAACCCGGCGTTCAAGGCGAGCCTGGACAAGGCGTTGCAGCGCGTGAAAGCCGATGGCCGATTGAATGCGCTGACCCAGAAGTGGCTGGAACCCCAATTGTAGGAGCCGGCTTGCTGGCGATAGCAGTCACCTCATTCTGCAGCTGATTCACCGCGGTCGCCGGCAGCCGGGTCCTACAGGTGATTCAGCGCCTGGGCCGCTTCGGGTAGTTCCAGCTCACTGAACACCTGCACCCCATGCTGCCTGAGCAGCGCCGCGGTCACGCCTTCGCCGCTGACTTTCACGCCGGTAAAGCTGCCGTCGTAGGTCAGCAGGTTGCCGCAGGATGGGCTATTGGCCTTGAGGATGGCGATGCGGATGTTGTGGCGCTGCACCAGCGCCAGGGCCTGGCGGGCGCCGTCGAGGAAGGCGGCGCTGAAGTCCTCGCCCTCGGCCGTCAGCACTTGGGCGCGCCCTTCCCACACATCGACGCCCTGCCCACCCGCAATCTCGGCCGCCGGGCGCGGCGTGGGCAGGCCACCCGAGACCTCGGGGCAGATCGCAACCACACGGCCTTCGGCCTGCCATGCCGCCAGTTGGTCGAACGGCCCGCTGGCCCCGCCGTCATAGCGCACCTTGTGGCCAAGCAGGCAGCGACTGATCAGAATCTTGTGCATGATTAAAACGGCTCGTTGCCCCGCCGGCGAAACCAGCCGGTGAGGGACAGGCGTTCGCGCGTGGCGGGCATGACTTCGTGGGGCACCTCGCCCGACAGGAACACCACCAGGCAACCGCCGGTGGGCACCACATCGTATTCGACGCCGTCCTTGAGGTACATGCGTAACTGGCCACCGTGCTCGGGCAGCCAGGCGTCGTTCAGGTAGATCACCGCCGAGACCATGCGTCGGTCATCGTCCCGGAAACGGTCGAGGTGCTTGAGGTAAAACGCCCCCGGCGGGTACATCGCGAAGTGGCTTTCGAAATCTTCCAGGCCCAGGAACAGGCTGCGGTTCATCGCCAGGCGCAGGCTGTCCATCAACCCCATATAACGGTCGCAGACCGCCGCATCCCCCTCCTCCAACCACTGGATATGGTCACCGCGAATGCCCTCGCGAATCTCCTGGGCCGGCCCGCGACCGACTGCCGCCGGGGCCAATTCACCTTCGGCCGCACGTTTACGGCACTCAGCCGCCAGTTCCAGGGTCAGAGCCTGGGGCAGGAAGCCGTTCTGCTGCGACCAGCCTTTTTCGGCCAGGTCATCAACGATGCGTTGCAGCAGGGGGTGATCGAGGGGTATTTGCATGGCGCGCATAGTATCCATACGCCTGGGAATCCGACAGAGCCGCCGAGCGTCTGAACACACTTTAGTCAGGTGACCGATAGGATTTCTCGACAAATCCTACGCCCGACACGGACAATAGTGGCCGACTGACAGGAGTCCATATGCGTCGTTTGTTTTTTTCCTTGCTGATGTTCTGCGTTTTGCCCGCTTGGGCAGACGGCCATGACCAGTTGTACAAGGTCGCCGGCTGGGCCGAACAACGTGCGCATTTCAATGACGCCCTCAGTGCCGCCCAGCAACGCTACCGCAATAGCCTGCCGCCGGCGGTGTACCAGGCGCTGGTCGACAACAGCAATAAACGCTTTGCCGCCCAGGCCATGGACCAGCGTGCCGAGGCGCAATTGCGCAAGAACCTCGCCGACCCTGCGCCTGCCCTGGCGTTTTTCCAATCGCCGCTGGGCCGCAAGATCGTCGCCGCCGAGTTGCTCGCGACCCGCCGCGACCAGTTGGCCAAAAACGCCCAGGGCCTGCCACACATCGAAGCCGACGCCACTCGCAGCCTGATCATCGGCCACCTGGCGCAAGCCCTGCCGGCACGCGAGGCCGGTGCGGAAGTCAGCCTGGCCATCGCCGGCGTCGCCGCCGACAGCCTGAGCCAAATGATCCCCGGCCTGCTGGGCGGTGGTCAGGCCCAGGGCATGTTGAACGGCCAGCGCGAGCGGCTGATGCAACAGATCGGCAATGACTTGAACAATACGTTGCTGTACGTCTACCGGGACTTGTCCGACCCTGAGCTGGAAGAATTCGCCACCTTTGCTGAATCGCCCCAGGGCAAGGCGTATTACCAGGCCGCCCTGGCAGCCATTCGCGCAGGCCTGGCGGTGGGCCAAAGCACTTCCAGCCTGGCCCCCTGACCCTCTGTAGGACCTGGCTTCAGCTCAGGTGGCGGGTCAGAAAGCTGAAGTACTCCTGGCGAATCTCGGGAATCTCGTTCGCCAGGTGATGCCTGCCCCGCGCCAGCATCAATACCTCGGGCTGGTCGAACTTGCCGCGCAGCACCTGCAAGTTGTGCTGCCAGTCCACCGTCATGTCTTCCTCACCTTGCACAATCACCGGTCGCCGTGGGCTGCGCGGCGCGGCTTCGATGCGCTTGATCCAGCGCGCCAGGGCGCCCACCCACGCGGTGGGCAGTTGGCGGGGCTGCAGCGGATCGGCTTCCAGGAACGGCTTGAAGGCCGGGTCATGAGTGTTGTCGCTGAAGCGCCGCGCAATGCCTTTGACGAATGGGCGCAGCAGGTAATAGCTGACCTGCGACCAACCCCACGCACGCGGCCGCACCAGCGGTGACAGCAGGAAGGTCTTGCCCTGCGCCGGGCTGTCGGCGCCGTGGTTGAGCAGGTGATCGACCACCACCGCGCCGCCGGTGCTTTGCCCGAACAAGTGCCAGGGTTGCGGCAACTGCAGGGCCCGAGCCTGCTCGAACAGCGCCTGCACCACGTGCTGGTACACGGCGAAATCATCGATGCTGGCGCGCGCGCCACTGGATAACCCATGGCCCGGCAAGTCGCAGGCGATGACCACAAAGCCCTGGTCCAACGCCCACTCCACCACATGGCGATACAGGCCCATATGGTCGTAGAACCCGTGGAACATGAACATCGTCGCCACCGGCTGCGGCGGCCACCACACCTGCGCGACCACCGCAAACCCATCGACCTCGAAACGCCCCAGCCGGCTTACCGCCGGCACTTTGCGCGCCGCCAGGTCCAGGCCGTAGAAGCGCTGGTAGACCCGCGCCTCGGCGCTGAGCGGTTGCGCATCCACCAGGGGCCGCAAGCTTTCGCGCAGATGATCAGGGTCAAAGGTAACGGGCATAAAGGGTTCCAGACTGACGGTGAAGATGAATATCGAGCTGCGATATTCATCTGTCAGGACAAGCATGGCAAGCTACGCGACCTGCGAGGATAGATCTGAATGCGACAGCCTTACCGTACCGCCCTGTTCGCCAGCCTGATCCTGATCATCTGCGCCGGTGTGCTGTGGGCGGCCTATGACTGGTTCCAGGGCCGCTACCTGCGCGCGTTCAGCGAACACACGGCGGTGTTCTCCGGCGACGCCCTGCGCCTGCCCGCCGAACTCGCCGGCACGGGCCCGATCCGCCTGGTGCACTTCTGGGACCCGGCCTGCCCCTGCAACGTCGGCAACCAGCAGCACCTGGGCGAATTGATCGAGCAGTACGCGCCCCAAGGCGTGGAATTCTATGCCCTGCAAAAACCTGGCAGCCACGGCCGGTTGCCCGACAACCTGCGCAAGATGAAAACCCTGACCGCCCTGCCCGGTGCCGACCAAGTACCGGCCAGCCCTGCGGTGGGCATTTGGGATCGCACCGGCAAGCTTGCGTATTTCGGCCCCTACAGCGAGGGGCTCACGTGCAATTCGAGCAACAGCTTCATCGAGCCGATCCTGAAGGCCCTGGACAGCGGACGTGAAGTGAATGCCACGCACACCCTGGCGGTGGGCTGCTATTGCGCATGGAGCAAAGCGCCAAACTGAACGCAGGCTGTTCAACGGGCAAACTCCAATCACCCGGTCAACCGGCTGCTGTATCGTACGTTTTCGCAGAGAGTGTAAGCGTAGGAATACATGAGCCAGTTAACCATCATCCTCTGGATGCTGAACGTTATCGTCGACACCTCCGGCCAGCTGGCCTTCAAGGCCGCCGCGTCGGCCAGTGCCGAGCATGACGGTATCGCCCACTGGAAACACATGCTCAAGCGCCCGTGGATCTGGCTGGGCGTGATCTGCTACGTCTTCGAATTCGTATTGTGGCTGGCGTTCCTGACGCTGGTGCCGTTGTCGGTCGGGGTGATGCTGGGCTCGATCAACATCGTCGTGATCATGATTGCCGGCCGTTTCCTGTTCAAGGAAAGCCTGAGCAAATGGCGGTTGATCGGCATCATGCTGATCGCCTGTGGCGTGACCGTCGTGGGGTTTGAATGATGAAGCGCTTCTATATCCTCGGTTTCCTCGCGCTGATCGTTTTCGACACATTGGCGCAGGTGAGCTTCAAATTCGCCTCGGTGCACGCCGAGCCGCTGACGATGGACGCCGCATGGCTGGTGCGCGTGTTTGGCGCACCGTGGATCTACGGCGCGTTCGTGGGCTACATCGGCGCGTTCTTCACCTGGATGACCTTGCTCAAGTACGCCCCGGTGGGCCCGGCGTTCGCGGCGTCTCACCTGGAGCTGATCAGTGTGACGCTGATCTCCGTGTGGCTGTTCGATGACACCCTGACCCTGCCGAAAATCGTCGGCGGCGCGCTGATTATTGCCGGGATCCTGTGCCTGGCGCGTGGCGAAGACAAAGACAGTCAACAGGTCGAGGTCGAGCCGTCGCAGGCGCCCGCCTCATGACCCGCCGGTGGGAAATCCCACCCACCGCAGGCCTGCCCTTGCGCTGGCGGGATTTGCTCAACCTCTCGGGCGACCTGGCCCCGGCGCTGGCCCGTCAATTTTCGCTGCCACTCCCCGCACTGACCTGCTCCGGCACCGCAGCACTGATTATCGCCCTGCGCGTCTTGCAGCAACGCATGCCCGGCCGCACCCGACTCATCGTGCCGGCCTACACCTGCCCGCTGGTGGCGTTGGCCGCCCACTACTGCCCGCCGCTGCGCGTCGTGCCCTGTGATTTGCAGCCCGACAGCATCGACCTGGACGAGCGGCAACTGGCACAGCTGTGCGATGAAAGCACCTTGGCCGTGGTGGTCACCCACCTGGCCGGGCGCGTGGCGGATGTCGACGCGGCCAAACGCATTGCCGGCGCTGTCGGCGCGGCGATCATTGAAGACGCCGCGCAAGCCATGGGCGCACTCGACGATGGCCGCAGCGTCGGGCTCAAGGGCGATGTGGGGTTTTTCAGCATGGCGCTGGGCAAGGGGCTGACCACGGCCGAAGGCGGCGTGCTGTTCAGTCGCGACCCGGTGCTGCATCAGGCGCTGCACCGCCACTGCCGGCAGGACCTGCCCTTCAGCCTGCGCTGGGAGCTGCAACGCAGCGCCGAACTGTGGGGCTACGCCCTGCTCTATCAACCACGCGGCCTGCATTACGTGTATGGCAACGCGTTGCGCAAGGCGCTGGCCAATGGGGATGAAGTGGCCGCAGTGGGCGATGACTTTTCGGTCTACGACATCCCGCTGCACCGCCTGGGCGGCTATCGCCAGAAGGTCGGCGCGGCGGCACTGGCTCGCCTGCCGGACCACCTGCAACAAGGCCGCGCCCGCGCTTTGCGCCGTGCAGCGCGCTTGAACACCTTGCCCGGCGTCACGGTGATCATGGACAGGCCAGGGCAGCAAGGCACCTGGCCGTTCCTGATGGTGGTGATGCCCTCTGCAGACGCCCGCGATGCGGCCATGGCCTGGCTGTGGACCTCAGGCTTGGGCGTGACCCGCCTGTTTATCCACACCTTGCCGGGCTACGCCGAGGTGCTGCCACTCTTGCAGCCGGGTGGCGATATCACTCGAGCACAGGCCTTCGCTGCCCGCACGCTGTCGATCAGCAACAGCCATTGGCTGAGCGATGCGCTGTTCGAGCAGATAGTCGACCAACTCAAGGTTATCGTCGCCAGGCCTGATTGATGTGCGCCACCAGGCGACTGTTCAGCGCGTTCTGCTGCTGTTGCCAGATCTGCACCTGCGCCTCAGGCAAGGCTTCCTGGCCGTCGGACGCACTCAGCCAGCGCTTGAACCGGCTTTCATAATGGTAGGCCGACACATCGCCGGTGATGTCTGCGCCGATGACCTGGCCCTGGCAGGCGCTGATCAGGTCGGTCAAATGGTGCTCCAGAAACTCACCCTGGTCCCAGTTGGTGTTCACCACCTGCGGGCTCAGCACGTCTTTATCGATGGACAGGTACACCGGCAGCGAGCCGTCAAACTGCGCCAGGAACGCACGCATCAACTCATCCGGGTTGCCGAAGGCGCGGTTGCTGCGACCGGCGCCGATCCAGTTCATCCAACGGGTATCGACGTTGACGTTCCAGTAGGTCAACTTGCGCTTGAGCAGCGGCGACCAGTGATTTTCCCAGGCGTGGCCCAGGCCGATGTCCTGCGAGCCAATGCCGAGTACATGCACATGCTCGACCTGGGGCAAACGGCTGGCCCAGTAGACCCATGAGCCGCAGTGGATACCGAACGGGTAGCGCATGTTGTCCGGGTGATTGTCACAAATGATCAGCTGGAATTTCTGCTGCATCGGCAGGCGGTTCAGCAACAGTTGGCTGAGGTGGTGATAGTCGCCGCTGCCGGTGAACACACAGCCGTAATCGCTGGGCATCTGCGCGCCCAAGGCCGTTTCCAGCGCATTGAATTGCGCCCAGCGACAGCCAAAACGGATCTTTTCCTGCCAGTCCTGCAGCGCCAGGGTGATCGCGCCGGGAATATCACTGACGGCGCCATCGAAGTCCAGAATCAGCGGGGCTCGGTCCAGGTTCATTCGGTTTTCTCCTGGTGCCACTGTCCCTCGCCTTCAAAGTGATGGCGCAATCGCTTGCCGAGCGTGCGCAACAGTGGGTTGCGTATCCACACCAGGTGGCGGGTCAAGGTGAAGTCCGCGCCGAGGCTGGCCTTGACCTGCGGGTCGGTCCAGCCCGCGACATAAAACTTCAGGCCATTGGCCACGGCGTACTCCAGGTTCACGAACCAGCTGACGAAGTACAGGTTGAACTCCAGCGCCTGCGGGTAGTTGAGGCCAATGTACTTGTCGAGCAGCTTGTCACCCTCCACGTAGCACAGGTTGTAGCCGATCAGTTCGTCGCAGTGCCAATAGCAGAACACGCGCCCGTTGCTGTCGGCGTCCCTCAGCAGGCTGCTGAAGAACTCAGGGGTGAGCAGGTCGAAATGGATCTCGCTCTGGTCGTACACCGCCCGGTACAGCCCATACAAATGCGCCAGCCAGGCTTCATCGTTGAAGCGCGCATCGCCGGTGTCGAGGATCTCCACACGCAACGCCTCACGACTGCGCAGCTTGCGTCGGATATTGCGACGCCGGCTGTGGGACAAACGCGCCAGGTACTCATCAATCGTGGTGAAGTTGATCGGCACATACGCCAGCGCCTGGCCCTCAAGGCTGATAAAGCCGCGTCGGGTGCAGTCATCGATCAGCGCTTGCGCGTAGCGGTTGTCCGCCTCGCTGAGCAGTGGGGAGTTGCACGGCACGTCTTTGACGATGGTGAGTTTGCGCTGCGGCGCACACTCATGTTGCAGCCACTGCGCGAGGTCCTCGGGCGCCACCCCCTGGGGCAGCGGCGAGTATTCACTGACGGTGGTGCCCACGAAGCAGCTGTCGATTCGCAGCCAGCGGCTCCAGAAGCGATAGCCGGGCCAACCGCGCACACGCTTGACGAACGCATCGTCGGCGGTGGTCAACAGGTCGAACGGGGTAAAGAAATAGGGCAGGCCCTGGTCCGATAGCCGTGCATCAAAGCCCACCGGCGGGTGCTGCAAAAAGCGCCCGATCAGTGACTGCGCTTCCAGGTTGCACGCGTAGGCAACCTGGGGACGGCTGGAGTCGGGCATCGGTTGCATGGCGCAAGTCATGGCAAAAAGCTCAAAGATGACAGGTGCAATAATAGCCGCTTCGGGGCGTTCCCCACTTGAACCTCGGCTGTCGGCGAGACGCATCAAGATGCAATACCAGCATTTCCCGCAGTGTCCACCAAACCGATTAGACTCCCTTGACCTTCAAGGTGAATGACTCAAGGACCGTCCATGAAACGCAGCCTGACCGTGCTCGCTATCCTGATTGCCGCCCTCCTGGCCGGCGCCGGCTGGTATGTCTACAGCAAGCAGCCGACCCGCCAGGGCACCGAAACACTGGCGAACCTGCAAGGCACGGTCACCGTGCGCTACGACGACCGTGGCGTGCCACACATTCGCGCCGAGAACGAGACCGACCTGTACCGCGCCCTCGGCTACGTGCATGCCCAGGACCGTCTGTTCCAGATGGAAATCATGCGACGCCTGGCGCGCGGCGAGCTGGCCGAGGTGCTCGGCCCCAAGGTGCTGGAGACCGACAAGCTGTTTCGCAGCCTGCGCATTCGCGACCGTGCTGCCACCTACGTGGCGCAGCTGGACCATGAGTCGGCGCACTGGAAGGCACTGCAAGCCTATCTGGACGGCATCAACCAGTATCAGGACAGCCACGCCAGTCCGATGGAATTCGACGTGCTGGGCATCCCCAAGCGGCCGTTCACCGCGGAAGACACCATCAGCGTCGCCGGGTACATGGCCTACAGCTTTGCCGCGGCCTTTCGTACCGAGCCCTTGCTCACTTACGTACGCGACCAGTTGGGCAGCGACTACCTCAAGGTCTTCGACCTGGACTGGCAACCCAAGGGTGCGCTCAACCTGGCCGACAGCGACTGGAAGACCCTCGGCGCCCTCGCCTCCCTGAGCGAGCAGGCCCTGGCGGACAACGGCCTGCCGCAGTTCGAAGGTAGCAACGCCTGGGCCATCAGCGGCAGCCGCACCAAGAGCGGCAAACCGTTGCTGGCGGGTGACCCGCATATCCGCTTCTCGGTCCCGTCGGTGTGGTACGAGGCGCAACTCTCCGCGCCGGGCTTCGAGTTGTACGGTTATCACAACGCGCTGGTGCCGGTGGCCTTCCTGGGGCACAACCTGGACTTCGGCTGGAGCCTGACCATGTTCCAGAACGATGACCTCGACCTGATCGCCGAGAAGGTCAACCCGGACAACGCCAACCAGGTCTGGTACCACGGCCAGTGGGTCGACATGACCCACAGTGAGCAACAGATCGCCGTAAAGGGCCAGGCGCCCGTGACACTGACGCTGCGCCAGTCGCCCCACGGCCCGATCATCAATGACGTGCTTGGCGAGAACGGCGGCAACACGCCGATCGCCATGTGGTGGGCGTTCCTCGATACCCAGAACCCGATCCTCGAAGGCTTCTACCAGCTCAACCGCGCCGACACCCTGGCCAAGGCGCGCGCGGCGGCGGCCAAGGTCTCGGCGCCGGGGCTGAATATCGTGTGGGCAAATGCCAAGGGTGATATCGGCTGGTGGGCGGCGGCGCAATTGCCGATTCGCCCGGCCGGGGTCAATCCTGGGTTTATCCTCGACGGCAGCACGGCACAGGCCGACAAGCTGGGGTTCTACCCCTTCAGCGCCAACCCCCAGGAAGAAAACCCGGCGCGCGGTTATGTGGTGTCCGCCAACGCCCAGCCGGTATCGCCCACCGGCATGGAGATCGCCGGTTATTACAACCTCGCCGACCGTGGCCAGCAGTTGAACACGCAGTTGAGCGACAAGAGCGTGAAGTGGGACGTGAACAACAGCCAGGCGTTGCAGCTCGGCACCACCACCGCCTTCGGCCCACGCCTGTTGGCACCGCTGCTGCCGGTGCTGCGCGAAGTGGTCAAGGACCCGGCGCAGCTGAAACTGGTGGAGCAGTTGGCCACGTGGAAAGGCGATTACCCGCTGGACTCTACCAACGCTACGCTGTTCAACCAGTTCCTGTTCAACCTGGCCGACGCTACCTTCCACCCGAAACTGGGCGATGGCATGTTCAAGACCCTGCTCGGCACCCGCGTGATCGACGCCGCCTTGCCTCGCCTCGCGGCCAGTGCCGACTCGCCGTGGTGGGACGGCAAGCGCGCCGACACGGTCAAGCTCGCCTGGGACAACAGCCTCGCGCACCTCAAGGCGACCTTCGGCGATGACCCGAGCCAGTGGCAGTGGGGCAAGGCGCACACCCTCACCCATGGCCACCCGCTGGGCTCGCAGAAGCCATTGGACCTGATCGTCAACGTCGGCCCCTTCCCGGCCCCCGGCACCCACGAAGTGCCGAACAACCAGTCGGCGAACATCGGCCCGGCGCCGTGGCCAGTCACGTACGGCCCGTCGACCCGTCGCCTGATCGACTTCGCCGACGTGGCCCACGCTCTCACCATCAACCCGGTCGGGCAAAGCGGCGTGCCGTTCGACAAGCACTACGGCGACCAGGCAGAAACCTACATCGAAGGGGGCTACGAGCAGGCGCATTTCAGTGACGAGGAAGTCACCGCCAATACGCGCGGCACGTTGAAGCTGCTCCCTGCCAGATAACCGCGATCACGGTGGGAGCTGGCTTGCCTGCGATTGCATCACCTCGGTTTCAGCGATGGACCGAGGTGCCTGTATCGCAGGCAAGCCAGCTCCCACAGGTCGACCCACGCTCAACCCCCTCAAACCGGCGCCGCAAAGTTGAGCCGGAACTGTTGCGGCGTCACGCCCAGCCGGCGGTTGAACACACTGCGCATGTGCTGCGCGTCGCGAAACCCGCATTGGTAGGCGACCGTCTTCAACGGCGCCGGGCTGCTTTCAAGCATCACCCGCGCCGCATCCACCCGCGCCCGCTCGACAAACTCCGCCGGAGTGATCCGCGCCTCACGGGCGAACACCCGCGAGAAGTTGCGCGCGCTCATGTTGGCAGCCTTGGCCAGGTCGGCGATGCCCAGGTCTCCGGTCAGGTTGGCCAGCACGTACAACTGCACCAGCGCCACCGCCGAGGTACTTTCAGCGTGAGGCGTCAGGAACGGGCTGAACTGCGATTGCCCGCCAGAACGCTGGGTGAACACCACCAGGCGCTTGGCCACACTCAAGGCCACCTCCGGTCCGTGGTCCTGGGCCAGCAGGTACAACGACAAATCGATACCCGCCGTGACCCCGGCCGAGGTGTAGAGGTTGCCATCCTGCACATACAGCCGATCGGCCTCGACCTGGGCCGAGGGGCACAACCGCGCCAGGTCGGCGGCATCATTCCAGTGGGTGGTGACGGTCTTGCCCTCCAGCAGTCCGGCGCGGGCCAGCATGAACGCACCATTGCAGATCGAACCATAGCGTTGCGCCCGGCCAGCGGCGGCGCGCAGCCAATCATCGAACGCCGGGCCGAAATCCTCGAACGGCAATTGCGGGCCACCGGCTACCAGCAGCAGGTCATAGGCCTGCAGCGCCTCGCTGTAATGCCGGTGGGCCTGCAATGACAGGCCGTTGGAGGCGGCCATCGTGCCGTGGCCAAAACCGATGACTTCCAGTTGGTAATGATCCGGCGGCGCCAGAAAACGGTTGGCCTCGCAGAACACATCCATGGGGCCGGTCACGTCCAGAGACTGGACGCCGGGGAAGATCAGGATGGCGACGGTTTTGCCCATGGGTGGTAAGCCTTGATTAACTGAATGAACACAAATCCCCTGTGGGAGCGGGCTTGCTCGCGAATACGGTATGTCAGTTGATACAGGTGTTGACTGAATCACCGCATTCGCGAGCAAGCC